>JANNSW010000546.1:0-8116 GCA_031403055.1 Hyphomicrobiaceae bacterium
TTGCGGCGCGACGAGCGGGACGCGTCGGAACAACAGCGAGGACAGCAGCCTGGCTAGCCGGCGCGTCACGCCAGGGCGGACCATGCCCGCGGAGACTGCCAGGATCTCGCGTGCCGTGACGCGAACGAGGCCGTTGGCCGTGAGGAAGCGCGCGAGCGCTTGCACGTCCTCGGGACGAGGCAGCAATGTCGTCTCGCTGCGCACGGCAGCGACGATCGCCGCCTCGGTGCCCAGACCCCAGCGGGTGATCAGCTCATACTCGAGCCAGCCGAGCTCGAAATGGGCGTTCGACGCGGGGTCGTGCAGCACGATGGTGGGAGCACCACCGCCTCTTCGCCGGCCGCGATGGAGCACGACATCCTCGCGCAAGCGCGCAAGCGGTTTGGCCGGAGCGTCCTGCATCGCCGGGTTCCTCTAAACGCCGAGCAGCCGGCGCAAGCTGGCGAGCGGCTTGCGCAGCAGGAAGTATCCGAGCGGCGCCCGCCCGCCGGTGATGCGGGCTGTTCCGGTAAGCCCCAGCCGTGGGACCGAGGTGCTGTCGACGAGCTCGGCTTCCCCGATGAAGGCCGGCATTGCGCCTGCAACTTGCCGCACGTCGTAGCTGACACTCGTGAGGATTGCCTGCACCGGCCGCGACGGTGCGATCGCCAGGAACAGATCGACCGCCGCGCCCGGCGCGACCACCAGCACATCCTCGACGGCAATCCGGATCTCGAGCCTTGCCCGGCCTGGATCGGCGATCGAGAGAATCTTCTCGCCGACCCGCACCGGCCGCCCGATCCAGGAGCTGCGGCCCTCTATGACAGCAATGCCGGCACCCGGCGCATGGACTTCCGCGCGGGCGAGCCGGTCCGCCGCGAGCCGGAGCTCGGCGCGACCTTCCTCGAGCCGGGCGAGCGTCAGCCCCAGCTCGGCGCGGGCGCGCTCGTCGAGGAAGGCCTGCTGCTCGGTGCGGGCATGCTCGGCTTCCAGCACGCGCACTCGCTTTGCCTGCACGTCGCGCTGAGCAGCCAGCTCGGTGCGGTCGAACGTCAGCAGCAACGCGCCCTTCGCCAATGCCTGGTTGGGCTGGGCCAGCACCGCTGCGATCACGCCATCGAGCGGCGCCGCAACAACCATCGGCTCGATCGGCACGACTGTCGCCTCGGCGAGAATGGTCATCGGCACGGGAACCACCAGGAGAGCGAGGCCGGCTGCGAGCATTGCGAGGATGACGAGCCGCCTTCGCTGGCGCTTGGCGCTCTGGAGCTGTGGTGCCCGCCAGGCGGCCAATGCGGTGCCAATCGCCGAGCCGAGCCGGCCGAGCACACGTAGCTCGCCGTCGGAAAACGGGCTCGCCCGCATCAGCACGAGGGCGCCTTCGAGCGTCGAGCCGGATCGCGCGAGCGGGACGAGGATGCTATCGCCGAAGAGGAAGCGCCCTGCCGCTTCGCCGAGCCGGCCTTGCAGCTGCTTCCGGTCGATTCGCCGCGGCTGGCAGCCCTCCGGCTGCGGTTGGCATAGCGCAGCGGCGATCGCGCCGAGCCCGACGATCTCGGGAGCAGTCGCCTCGACCTTGAGCCCGCCCGAGACCGCCGTGATGCGTCCGAGGTCGGCCCGCCATAGCGCCGCATGATCGAACGGCACCACCCGGTGCAGGTCGTTGACGGCGATGAAGTCGAGCGCGTCGCGGCTCTCGGCCTCGCGCAGCTCGAGCTCGAGCTGGGCGAGGCGGGTCAGGATCAGGACTTGGCGCGGGATCTCCTCACTCACCGTACTGTCCCCGCGGCCAGGTTGGACTGAGGCTCGAGCCTGACGGTGCCACTCATGCCGGCGACCAGCCCTTTGGCTGGCGAGGTAACGGTTGCGCGCACCTCGGCGAGCTTGCTCACATTGTCGATCCAGGCCCCGGTCGCGACAATCCGTGCCTCGACCGTCGAGCCGGTCTCCTCGACATCGAAGCTCACCCTGTCGCCGACCGCGAGCCAGGCGAGCCAGGAGGATGGCACGAACATGCGGACCTCGAGCCCGGCGCTGCCGGCGATCTCGATCAGCGCTGCGCCGAAGCCGACGGTCTCGTTGGCGTTGGCGATCCGGCGCACCACGCGTCCGGCATAGGGGGCTCGGATCAGGCACTGCGCGGTCTGGCTCGTGGCGACGGTCACTTCCGCTCGCGCCCGCTTCAGGTCCGCTTCGGCCAGCACCGCCTGCAGCCGGCTCGCCGAGCCCGAGCCGGCGAGCTGACGTTTGACCTCGAGTGTATCGCCGGCTGCTTCGGCTGCGGCGCGTGCCCGCTCCAGCTCGGCATCGTAGCGGCCGCAATCGAAAGTAACGAGAACATCGCCGGCGTCGAACGGCTCGCCATTGTCGGGGCCGATCGAGCTGATTGTCGCATCGAGCCGGCTGGCGATGGTCGCGTGGTCCATGGGAACCAGCAGTCCCCTGATCCGAGCCTCGCCAGCGGTCGCGATTCCCCAAGACAGCATGAGAGCGCAACAAGCAAACGTGCAACGGTCGATCATCGGCGCTCTCCTTTTTCTCAGGGTCCGACCCCGGTCTTGACGGCTGCGATGCGGGCGCGGACGGTGGCGGAACCCAAGGGAGAAACGGGAAGCGCCGATGCCTGACGCGGAACAAGGAAGCCTGCCGGTCCGCGCCCGCCCTCGGGGGAGCGAGCGAAACCCACCCCGAAGCCGGTCATTCGCTGGCGGCGACCTCGAACACCTGCTGCGGCGGGCGCCAATCGTCGAGAGTTGTGCGCAGCGTGTCGGCAAGGCTCGCCACGTCCTGCTGCTCGATCTCCTCGGGGAACCGATGGGCGCCGATCGAGTTGAGGATGCGGCCCCAACCGTTCTGCACGTCGGCATAGGCGGTGTAGAATTGCAGCTCCGAGACCGTGCGCCGCGCTTCGGCAGTCAACGCTTCGCTGTCCGAGGTCGCACTCGCCGCCGCGCCTTTGCTGGCGATCGAGGCGATCTCACGGTCGATGCCATAGAGCCGGCTGGTGGCCTGGAACACGTCGGCCGCGAGCGCATAGCGCTCCAGCGCGATGTGGAGCTGGGCGATGATCGCCATGCTGAGGGTCAGGCGCCTCGCATCGGCGACCGCCACGTCCTGCTCCGCGTAGCCGATCGATCGGCCCGCGGTTGCAAACTCCATCAGGTTCTTGGTGATGAGGCCCGCGGCGCTTTCCCAGGTGGGCTCGAACAGGAAGGAGTTCGAATCGTAGTTGGTGCCGATCCGAAGCTCGAGTCCGGGCAGCAGCCGCACATAGGCCGCATGCACCTCATTGAGCGAGATCCGCTTCTTCAGATCCTCCTCGCGCAGCTCGGGCCGGTTGACGAGCGCGGCCAGCTCCAACTCGTCGGCGGCGACCTGCAGACGCGGCGCCGGCATCCGGTCGCCGGACGGGATCGCGACGCGGAACGCGGTGCCGGGTGGCACATTCATCAGCGCGGCAAGCTCGGCTTTTGCCAGCGCAAGGCGCCGCTTCACCTCGGTCAGGTCGCGCAGCTGCTCGAACAGCACGCGCTGCAGCTTGAGCTCATCGGAAGGCTCGCCAGCCCCAGAAGCGATGACCCGCTTGGAGGTAGCTGCTGCCGCCTCGATGCGCTCCATCAGGCCGCCGACGCGGGGAAGCATGCGCTCGGCTGCGACCGCCCGCCAATAGGCGTCGCGGATGTCGAGCACGAGGTTCTGCGCCGCCTTGACCCGGCGTTCCTCCGCGATCAGCACACGGTCCCCATCCTGGCGGGCGCGGATGTAGGTGAGGCCGAAATCGAGCACGTTCCAGACCATTTGCAGGTCGCTCGTGCGCAGGTGCTTGTCCTCCGAGGTCGACACCTCGAGCGACTGGCGCCCCGTCAGCAGCGAGCGGCTGGACGAGCCGCGGTAATCGTCACGACCGCGATAGCCGGCGCTGACCGCCAGTTGGGGCAGCATGGCCGTCGCCCCATATTCGAGTGCGCGATCCGCCAGCACCCGCTCCATCAGCTTCAGGCGCTTGTCGAGATTGTATTTGAGGCCACGTGCGATCGCCTCGTAGAGGTCGATCGAGCCGGCGATCGGCTCCTGCTCGGCGTAGAGCGCGGCCTGTTCGGCGCTTGCCCGCTCGATCGCGGCGGTCTCCTCGATCGGCTCCGGCGTGAGGCTGCATCCCCCCAGTCCGGCCGTTCCCAACGCTGCCGCCACGATTGCCGCGACCGGCACCAGCCGCCGCCCAATGCTCCGCTCTCTGCTCGACGCCGCCATTTTTTCCCTCGTTGTGTACGGTCGAGCGTTCAACTTTTACGGGAAAATTAATACTATTGCTCGTCCAGGTTGTGGTCGGCGTCAAACGATAGTGATTCGCACAGCTTCTCCAGAGCTTTTGCGCAACACTTGCCAAAGAAAGCGGGGGCCATCTGGCCCCCGTCGAGTTTCGATTCGCGCTTATTTTGATCTCGTGACCAGTACCGCCAACCCTCACGCAACCTTGGCCAGGTCGCGCAGCCAGTCCAGGGCTCGCCGGTCGAAAGCTTCGCGGCTGCGCTCGAGTGCGGCCGTGAAGCCCGGAGCAGGTGGTGCAACGAGCGAGCCTTGGCGCTCGTCGTCCTCGTCGTCATCGTCCTCGCCTGCGTCCGTGATCCAACCATCGGCATCATCGAGCAGGCTCGCGGCGAGCGGATCGATGATGCCCCCGCCATTGTCGTCGCTGGTGTCGACGGCGGACGCCAGCAGGTAGCGGCCGATCTCGCCTCCAGCTCCGAGCCCATACTGGGTCTCGAGCCTGAAGTCGTCACCGGTGACGACGAAGTGGATGAAGAGATTGTTGGGCCAGGTGACCTCGATCGCGCCATGATCGTCGGGCTGGCGATCGGCCAGGATGCCGAGCAGCGTGCTCGCCGGCACGGACGGGGCGGGCCCCTCGAAGCTGCTCACATTGATCGGGTTTTCCCCCGGTACGACGCGGATCACCAGCACCGCCGTCGAGACGCCGCCGTCGGCATCGCGCAACTCGTAGACGATGCGCTCGACGCCCTGTGCCCCCAGCCGCGGCGTGTAGACGTAGCTGCCGTCGGGATTCATCGTCAGCGTGCCGAGCTTGGGGCCCTTGACGACGGCGAAGCTGAGGTCGTCGCCATCGGGATCGTGGTCGTTGCCGGCAACCGACCCGTGCGCGCTCGCGCCATCGGCCGATTGAGCGGTATCGTCCACGGCAACTGGCCCTGGATTGCGTACCGCCCAGCTGAAGGTCAAGCTGGTCGAAGCCCCATGAGGATCACTCGCTGTCACCGTCACCACATAGCGTCCGTGGCTGGAGGCATCGGGCGCGATCGTGCCGGAAATGATGCCCGTCGCCGGATCGATCGAGAGGCCGGGCGGCAGGCCCGTCGCGGCGTAGCTGAGGGTATCGCTGTCGTCGGGATCGGCGAAGGCGGCGGACACGTCGAGCGGCGAGATCGTGCCGGCATCGATGCCGCGCTGGGCGGCGATCAGATGGGCCGGATCGGCGACCGGGCCGTCATTGGCGCCCCGGACCGTGACGGTGAGGGTCGCCGTATCGGTGCCGCCCTGTCCGTCCGAGACCGTGTAGGTGATGTTGGTCGTGCGCGTCTCGCCGAGTGCCAGATCCTGGAAGTCGCCGTCGGGGTCGAAGCTGACCGAGCCGTCGGGAGCAATCGTGAACGAGCCGCCAGCGCTGCCGGCAACCGGCACGCCGACCAGCGCCGGATTGCCATTGACCGCCGCAACCGCGAGCGGATCGCTGTCGGGTGCTGCATCGGCATCCGCGCCAGAACCGTTGTCGGCGAGCACGTTGCCGGTGAAACCCGCATCCTCACCTGACTGCAATGCATCGTCCTGGGCGATGGGCGCCAGGTTCGCCACCTGGTAGACGACGAGGGTGGTGACGGTTGCGCCGTGCGGATCGGTTGCGGTGACGATGATCACATAGACGCCGTCGCCGTTCGGACCACCGGTCGAGGCGGACGGGTCGGCCGTTCCCGCGATGGTGCCAGTCGCCGGATCGAACACGAGTCCCGGCGGCAGGCTCGCCGGATCGAGCGAGAGTGTCAGTGTATCGCTCGTGTCGGGGTCGCCGAAGTAGGGAGTGAGGTCGAGGGTGGCGACCGGCCCGCCATCGCTCGCCGGCTGCACGGGCACGATCGCGTTCGGCTCTCCCGCTGGAAGTCCGGTCGCCGGATCGAGCACTCGAGGGCCGTCGTTGACGCCGGTCATCACCACCGTGACGGTGGCGAGATCGCTACCGCCCTGCCCGTCGGACAACAGGTAGCTCACGGTCGTGGCACGACTCTCGCCGACTGCGAGGTCCTGGAAGTCGCCACCCGGCACGAACACGAGACTGCCGTCGCCGGCAATCGTGAAGCTGCCGCCGCTGGAGCCTGCAACCGGCATCCCGACCAGCAAGTGATCGCCGTTGACCGCAGCCACGTGCAGCGTATCGCCGTCGGGCGCTCCGTCGCGATCGAGGCCCGATCCGTTGTCGTCCATGACGTTGGCGGCCAGACTGAGGGTATCCTCGCTGGCTGACACCGAGTCGTCCTCCGCGACCGGCGCCGGATTGGCGACCGACCACAGGAACGAGACGCTGGTTGTCGCCCCATGCGGATCGGTCGCGGTGACGGTGACGAGGTAGGGTCCGCCGACGGAAGCTGCCGGGTCGAGGGTGCCCGAGACCACGCCCGCGGCGAGGCTGATGCCCAGGCCAGGCGGCAATCCCGATGCCGTGAACTCGAGCGTGTCGCTCGCATCGGGGTCCTCGAAGAAGACCGAGAGGTCGAGCGGATTGATCGCCTCGCCGTCGCGGCCGGACTGCATGGCGACGACGGAGGTTGGATCGGGATTGGGATCGCCCGGGTTGGCCGGATCGACGACCACCGGGCCGTCATTGGTACCGGTCACGGTGATGGTGAGGGTCGCCACATCGAAGCCGCCATGGCCGTCCGCGACCTGGTAGTTGATCGCGGTCGCGCGGATTTCGCCGTCGGCCAGGTCCTCGAAATCGCTGCCGGGATCGAAGCGGTAGCTGCCGTCGGGATTGACGGTGAGCTGCCCGCCGGCGGAGCCTGTTACCGGCACGCCGACGAGCGCGGGATCACCATTGATGGCGGCAACGATGAGCTCGTCGCTCGCATCCACGTCGCGATCATTGGCGAGCAACCCATTGGCGGCGGCGACCTCCAGCACGCTGTTCTCGGCGGTGCTGCCGCCGTCGTCGATCGCGTCGGGCGCATCGTTGACGCCGGTGACCGTCACCGTGACGGTCGCGACGTCGGTGCCGCCCTGCCCATCCGAGACAGTGTAGGCAATCGTCGTGGTGCGGGTCTCGCCCTCGGCCAGATCCTCGAAGTCGCCGGCCGGATCGAAGGCGACGCTGCCGTCGCTGGCAATGGCGAAGCTGCCGCCGCTCGAGCCTGGGACCGCCGTGCCGACGAGCCCGGCATCACCGTTGACGGCCGCGACGTGGAGGGGATCGGAGTCGGGCGCTGCGTCATGGTCGGCGCCTGCACTGTTGTCGGCGAGCACATTGCCGCCGGTCGAGGCGTCCTCGCTCGCCCCGAGTGCATCATCCACGGCGACAGGCGCCGGGTTGGCGATGCGATAGAGGATGGTGGTGGTGACGCTCGCGCCATGCGGGTCGGTCGCCGTCACGGTGACGGGGTAGACGCCGTCGCCGTTGGGGCCGCCTTGCGACGCGCCGAAGTCGAGAGTGCCCGAGATCGTCGCCGTTGCCGGATCGAACGTGAGGCCGGGCGGCAGCTCGGCAATTTGGAGCGACAGCGTGAGCGCATCGCTCGCGTCGGGATCGGCGAAGAAAGGCGCAAGCGGCAGCGAGGCCATCGCCGCGCCGTCGACGGCAGACTGCACCGGCACGATCGCCTGTGGATCGGCCGGCGGCTCGCCGGTCGCGGGATCGACCACGACGGGGGCATCGTTGGCGCCGGTCACGGTGACGGTGATGGTCGCCAGATCCGTGCCGCCATTGCCGTCCGAGACGAGATAGCTGATGGTGGTGATGCGGGTCTCGCCCTCGGCCAGATCCTCGAAGTCGCCGGCCGGATCGAAGGCGACGCTGCCGTCGCTGGCAATGGCGAAGCTGCCGCCGCTCGAGCCTGGGACCGCCGTGCCGACGAGC
>JANNSW010000547.1:0-2832 GCA_031403055.1 Hyphomicrobiaceae bacterium
CCGTCAGCACTTCGAGAAGGACCGTGCGCTCGTCCGCCGCTTCCAGAAAATCGACGTGAACGAGCCCTCGATCGAGGACGCGACCGCGATCCTGCTCGGCCTCAAGCCCTACTACGAGGAGTTCCACAAGCTCCGCTATACCAATGAGGCGGTGAAGGCGGCCGTCGAGCTCTCGGCGCGCTACATCAACGACCGCAAGCTTCCCGACAAGGCGATCGACGTGATCGACGAGACGGGTGCCTCGCAGATGCTGTTCCCCGAGGGCAAACGCAAGAAAACCATCACCGTCAAGGAGATCGAGGCGACCGTTGCCACCATGGCGCGGATCCCACCCAAGTCGGTCTCCAAGTCCGACACCGAGATGCTCGCCAACCTGGAGCGCGATCTGAAACGGGTCGTGTTCGGTCAGGACAAGGCAATCGCGCAGCTCGCTTCCGCTTTCAAGCTGTCCCGCGCCGGGCTGCGCGAGCCCGAGAAGCCGATCGGCAGCTACCTGTTCGCGGGCCCGACCGGCGTCGGCAAGACCGAGGTTGCCAAGCAGCTCGCCGACGTTCTCGGCATCAAGCTGCTGCGCTTCGACATGTCGGAGTACATGGAGCGCCACACCGTCTCGCGCCTGATCGGCGCCCCCCCGGGCTATGTCGGATTCGATCAAGGCGGCCTGTTGACCGACGGCATCGACCAGCATCCTCATTGCGTGCTCCTCCTCGACGAGATCGAGAAGGCGCATCCGGAGGTGTGCAACATCCTCTTGCAGGTGATGGACCCCGGCAAGCTGACTGACCACAACGGCAAGCAGATCGACTTCCGCAACGTCGTCCTGATCATGACGACGAATGCCGGCGCGGCCGATCTGGCGAAGCCCCCCGATTGGTTTCGGGCGCTCCAAGCGCGAGGGCGAGGACATGGCCGCGATCAACCAGATGTTCAGCCCGGAGTTCCGCAACCGGCTCGACGCCACCATCAGCTTCGGCAATTTGCCCCCCGAGGTGATCCGCCAGGTCGTGCACAAGTTCATCTATGCGCTCGAAGGCCAGCTGACCGACCGCGGCGTTGCGATCGAGCTGACCGAGGAGGCGGCCGGCTGGCTTGCCGAGAAGGGCTACGACGAGAAGTTCGGCGCAAGGCCGCTCGCCCGCGTCATCCAGGAGCACATCAAGCGGCCGCTCGCCGACGAGTTGCTGTTCGGCCGGCTCGAGAAGGGCGGCAACGTCCGTGTGATCGTCGAGGAGAAGGACGGCGTGAAGGTGCTCGGCTTCGAGTTCGGCGAGCCCATGGACGGTGGCACAAAGAAGCTGCCGGCTCCCGACGCCAGCAAACCGGCGCGAGCGGTTGCCAAACCCAGGAAGCCACGCGCCATTCCCGGCCGCCGTGCGGGCGAGCAGAAGGCGTTGGCCGGCCCGTCGGGAAACGAGGCCCCGCCGCGACCGCGTGGCTCGAGCCCCGTGCCGATCGTACCGCTGAAGCGCGACGAGGATTGACCTGAGCAAGCCGCTGGGAGACGGGCTGCCGGCACCAGAGAGCGACGTCGCCCTGACCGGGCCCCATCCGCTCGCGGGCGCGAGCGTGCGCGAGGCCTTCCTCGCCGGCATGCGGGCGACACCGATCCTGCCGGGCCTCATCCTGGTCTCGGCGGTAGCCGGTTTTGGCGCGCTCGCCCGTGCGGCTGGGGCTTCGCTCGGGCAGGCCATGTTCATCACCGCGACCGTGTTCGCGCTGCCGGGTCAGGTGGTGCTGCTCGAGGAGCTGGCGCGGGGGGCGACGCTGACGGTCGCGGCCGCCGGCGTGGCACTGACGGCAGTCCGCCTGTTGCCGATGGCCGTGGTGATCGCACCTTACCTGCGCGGCTCGAGTCTGCCGCGCTCGTTCGAGTATCTCGGCTCCCATTGGATTGCGGTGACGCTCTGGGTCGAGGGTTTGAGAACCTTGCCGGGACTACCGGCGGAGGCGCGCCTGCCCTATTTCCTCGGCTCGGCCGTGGTGCTCTGGGCTGTGGCAATCCTGACGACGGGCCTTGGTCACATCGCGTCGGGCAGCCTGCCGGGCTTGGTGGCGGCAGCTCTCATGTATCTGATGCCGATCTACTTCATGTTGTCGCTGCTCTCGGCAGCCAAGGGCTCGCGCATGGACCTGGTCGCGCTCGGCATCGGACTGCTTGGGGGCCCGGCGCTCCATGCGATCGTTCCGGGATTCGACCTGCTGTTGACGGGCCTCGTCGGCGGTACGCTCGCCTATCTCGTCGGCCGCGGGAGCCCCAGATGAGTTCGAGCCTGTTGGGTGGCGGCCCCCAGACCTACCTGGCGCTCCTGGTGGCAGGCTTCCTGATGACCCAGCCCTGGCGCTGGCTCGGCATCTGGCTGGGCAGCGGCCTGGATGTGGACGGGGAAGTGTTCCGCTGGTGCCGGGCGGTCTCGACGGCGATCGTGGCGGCGCTGATCGGCCGCATCATCGTCGATCCCTCGGGCGCGCTCGCCGATGTGCCGCTGTCGATCCGGCTGCTCGCCTTTGCGGCCGGGCTGGCTTGCTACGCCTTGCGCGGCAACAGCCTGGCGGGCGGCGTGGTTGCAGCCATTGCAGTGCTGGTCGGCGGAACCCTCATTTCGACGTGAAACCCTTGCCGGCGGCCGGCTTCCCCATCATGCTATCGGGCATGTTCAGGTTCCCTCAGTCCCCCGCCACCGCGGGGGCAATCGAGCTACGCCCTTGACGGCCGCGCTGATCGAGGACGGCCGCATCGTCGCTGCCAGCCGGGAATTCCTGGCGGCGATCGGTGTGCCGAGCCTGCAAGAGCTGGAGGCGAGCGGGGGGCTCGGTGCGCTTGCCCCCGAGCTG
>JANNSW010000548.1:0-7151 GCA_031403055.1 Hyphomicrobiaceae bacterium
GGCTGGCGGAGGCTCGCTTGAGTCATGCGTCGAAGTGGAAGAAGATGTTGCTCGTGGTGCTCGATCCCTTACGGCGGTCGTACGATGCTCGGTCGATTGTTGGTGCTTACCGGCCTGCTGATGGCCACATGCTTGCCGTCAGCGCAGGCCGCGAAGCGCATCGCCCTCGTCGTCGGCAATGACGCCTATCAGAGCCTGCCGAAGCTGCAGAAGGCGGTGAACGACGCGCGTGCGGTCGGCGCGGCGCTGAAAGATATCGGCTTCGAGGTCGAGACTGGCGAGAACCTGACGCGCCGCGAGATGAACCGCAGGCTCGCCGATCTCGAGGCCTCGATCGCACCGGGCGATCAGGTGTTCTTCTTCTATGCCGGTCACGGGGTCGCGATCGCGTCGGCGAACCTGCTGCTCCCGGTCGACATGCCCGCGCCAAAGCAAGGCGAGGAGAGTCTCGTCGTCGAGGAGTCTTTGAGTGCCGATTCGATCATCCAGCGGATCCAGGCGCGCGGCGCCGCGGTCGCCTTCGTGGTGCTCGACGCCTGCCGCGACAATCCGTTCGCCGCGGGCGGCACGCGCGGCATCGGTGCGACACGCGGCCTCGCTCGGCTCGATGCTCCATCGGGTGTGTTCGTGCTGTTCTCGGCCGGCATCGGCCAGACGGCGCTCGACCGGTTGTCGGACGGCGATCCCGATCCCAACTCGGTCTTCACGCGGAAGCTGGTGCCGCTGCTGCGTTCGCCGGGGTTGTCCCATGTTGCCATCGCCAAGCGCGTGCAGGGGGAGGTGATCGACCTCGCCGCGACCGTTAAGCACAAGCAGGAGCCGGCCTACTACGATCAGGTCAAAGGCGAGATCGTGCTGATGGGGGGCGAGCGTGCCATTGCGGTCGAGCCGGCGTCGCCGCAGCCGCCGCTCTCCGAGGAGGCACGGGTCTGGCCAAGCATCGAGGGCACTGCGAGCTGCGGCATTCTCGGCGACTTCATCCGGCGGTTCGACGTGGGTCGCAGCGTATTCGTGGATTTTGCGCGCACGCGGCAGCAGGAGCTGGGTTGCGGCGAGGCGCAGATCGCGGCCGTGGTACCGGCGCAGCCCGCGCCCGCAGATTCCGGCGGTTGCAACGACATCGTCGTGAAGGTCGGCAACGGAGAGGATTGCCTGCGGCCGGGCGCGGTGTTCCGCGACTGCCCTGAATGCCCCGAGATGATGGTTGTGCCCGCCGGCCGGTTCATGATGGGATCGAAGGACCAGTTTCGCGCCGAGATCGTCCACGAGGTCGAGATCGCCCGCCCCTTCGCCGTCACCAGGTTCGAGGTCACGGTCGATCAGTATGCGGCATTCGTTTCGGCGAGTGGCTATGAGTTCGAGGAGAAGTGCTGGACTAACGAGAACGAGCAGCTTGCGTTCCGATCACGCTCGTTTCGGAAACCCGGCTTCCCCCAGACCGGCAGCCATCCCGCAACCTGTCTGAGCTGGATCGACGCGAAAGCTTATGTGAAGTGGTTGAGCGAACGCAACGGACAGGACTATCGGCTCTTGAGCGAGGCCGAATGGGAGTATGCCGCGCGGGCCGGTACCACCTCCGCCTTCAGCTTCGGGGACGGCGAGGGCCAGTTATGTGAGCACTCGAACAACCAGGATCAGACGGCGAAGGCCGCGCGACCGAAACTCAATCCCATCACGGACTGCGAGGATGGGTTTGTGTACACCTCGCCCGTGGGCACGTTCGCACCGAACGCCTTCGGGCTCCATGACATGCACGGCAATCTCGCGGAGTGGGTCGAGGATTGCTTGAACGACAGCTACCAAGGCGCGCCGGCTGACGGCTCGACCTGGACCATCGCAATCGGCGGTGTCTGCATCAACGGTCAGCGCGGCGGATCGTGGGCGGACTATTATGGCAGCCAGCATGTCGCCTACCGCGGCTTTCATGCACCCCACGACCGGCAATGGGATTATGGCTTGCGAGTGACGAGGACACTCGCCGCCCGATAGGCAGCGGGTCGCCTGCCGATGCCCATTGCCGTCGCCGCGGCAGAGCGTGCAGAAGAGAGCGGCGCGGGGGGCGAGGGCTGCCGCGAGAGGAGTTCTTGTGTCATGACCAACTCCGGCAAACGCCTGACCGCGCCTGCTTCAGCACCCAGACATCTGCCCAACTCGGGCGGTAACGCGCTCGCCCACGTCCGCCCGCAGATCCAGGACCTGTCGACCGACTCGATCGCCAAGCTGGCGCGTCTGGCAGGCCAGCTCGGCGGGGTCATCCCGCTCTGGTACGGCGAAGGCGACATGGTGACGCCCGCCTTCATCGGGGACGCCGCCAAACGCGCGATCGATCAGGGCCTGACCTTCTACATCCCCGACATGCGTGGCTATCAGCCGCTGATCGAAGCACTATCGGCCTATCAGAGCCGGGTGCACGGCGTTGCGATCGCCCAGGATCGGTCGACCGTCACGCCGGGCGGCATGCAGGCGCTCTATCTGGCGCTCTCACTCGTCGTCGACATGGGCACGAACGTGGTGGTGCCAGAGCCACAATGGCCCAACATCAGCCGCGCGATCCACACTGTCGGAGGAGAAGCCCGCACGGTGCCGATGGACTACGCGAGCCGGGAATGGCGGCTCGACCTCGACCGGCTGTTTGCCGCTTGCGATGCGCGCACCCGCGCAATTGCATTCTCGACGCCTTCCAATCCACTGGGTTGGACCGCGAGCCTCGCCGAGCTGCGGGCGATCCTCGATTTCAGCCGCGCGCGTGGCATCTGGGTGATCTCGGACGAGTGCTACAACCGGCTCTGGTTCGGCAAGGGTCCTGCCGCGCCGTCGATCCTGCAGCTCGCCGAGCCCGAAGACCTCGTCATGACCATCAACACCTTCTCGAAGCCCTGGGCGATGACCGGCTGGCGGGTCGGCTGGCTCACCCATCCGACCTCGGCGCTGGCAAAGATGGGCGCCATGACGCAATACGTGAACTCAGGGACGGCCGGCATCCTGCAGGCTGCTGCCGCGACTGCCATGACCGACGGCGAGCCCCTGGTTGGCGAGATCCGCGAACGCTGTCGGCGCGGGCGGGACCTCGTCTACGAGCGGCTTGGGGATGCACCGGCATTCGAGCTGCCGCGCCAGCCCGAGGGCGGCATGTATGTGTTCTTCGCACTGCAAGGCATCGCGGATTCAGCCGCCGCTTGCCGGAAGGTCCTGGAGCAGGCTCGTGTCGGGCTCGCACCGGGTCACCTGTTCGGCAAGCCAGGCGAGCGTTTCGTGCGTCTGTGTGTCTGCCGCGACGAAACGGTGCTGGGCGATGCGCTCGACCGGATGGCAGGCGCGTTGGGATGACCGCGGCAGGCCACCGGCAGTGTGGCTGCCTCACAGCGAAAAGTAGCGCTCGCCTCGAGCCCTGTGAAGCCGGCTTTGGGTCGCGGCGGCTGGCGCGGTGGCGCTGGGCTTCGAGTTGCACTAACATCCGCGGACCCGCATTCGCTTGCCGACAGGGATCGACGACCCGATGACACGCGCCGCCGTCTTCCTTCTCGCCGCCCTCCTGACTGCGCCGACGCTCGATCGGGGCGGCGCCGGGGAGCTTTGGAGCGGCCTCTATGTAGGCGGCGCGATCGGCCAGCGCGACGGGGATGCGAGTTGGGAGACGACATGCCTGCAGCCCGGTTTCTCCGGGGGATCGTGCCCGCACTCGGGCCCTATCTATGCGACCCGTTTCGAAGCCGGCAACCCGGTCGAGATCGAGATCGAGCGGCTGCGCAAGGCGGGCTATGCCGGCCTGCAATGGCAGTTCGGACGCCTCGTCGTCGGCGTGGAGGGCGACTATGGCAAGGCGCCGTCGCGGGTGAGCCTGGCAGGCATCCCCGGCGCGGAAGATCCCGACGATGTCATGCGCGGCCCCGATGAGATCGTCCTTGCCCATGACTGGGATGCTTCCGCTCGAGGTCGCATCGGCTTTCTCGCGGACCCGACGACCCTCTTCTATGCGACCGCCGGCCGCAGCTGGCTGAAGGCGGAGGCGAGCGTCACCTGCGCCATCGAGTTCCCCGACGGCTGGTGCGGCGCCGCCAATGTCGGCCGCACCGAACTCGTCTCACAGGTGCTGGAGGGCCGGACCTGGGGAGCGGGGATCGAAGCCCTGATCCAGGAGCACTGGATGCTGCGGCTCGAATACCGCCGCGCCCGCTACGGCCCGCTCGAGCATGTGTTCTTCGACGGCATCGAGCGCAACACCGACGCGCTCGAGACAGCGATCTCAACCGATACCAGGACCGTCGGCTTCGGCCTCGCCTACAAGTTCTGATGGCGCTGCCAGGGCGCGACCCCTACCAACCACGGCCGGCGGCGGACCACGACCAATCTGCCTCTCGAGAAACACATCCTGGCATCACCCGTCATCCCGGACGCCTTCGGCATGACAGCGGCGATCCGGGATCCTGGCCACGGGCGCGGCATCTGTAGCTGAGGTCCCGGATCAAAGCCTTCGGCTTTGTCCGGGATGACGGGTGGATGGGTGCGCGCGAGACGTTTCCTCGAACACGCATTCCGGCGCAGCCGGCTGGGAAGCTATTCCGCCCCACGCTTCACGTGCTAGGAACGTTTCCGGCTCCGCCCGCAGCAAGAGGCTTGGAGTCAACCGTATCGCGTTCCATTGGGAGGACCGTTCACATGCTCATCGTCACCCGCCGGCTGGTGCTGCTGGCTGCAACCCTGTCCTTGGGCCTGGCGGCTCCCGCTGCCTTTGCCCAGGACAAGCTCATGATCGGCAGCTATCCGGCAAACCCGCCCTGGGAGAACAAGAAGGAGGACGGCTCCTTCGAAGGCTTCGAGGTCGACATGATCAACGCGGTCGGCAAGAAGCTCGGCGTCACGGTCGAGATCGCCGACTATGACTTCCAGGCGCTGTTTGCAGCGACCTCCTCGGGCCGGATCGATTGTGCCATTTCCACGATCTCGATCACACCCGAGCGAATGCAGAACCAGTCCTTCACGCAGGGCTATTACGACAACGACATGGCTCTCGTCGGTAAGGCCGACAATGGCATCAAGAGCCTGGCCGACATGAAGGGCAAGGTCGTCGGCGCCATCGCGACCTCGATCGGAGAGGCCTGGATCAAGGAGAAAACCGGCGAGTACGGGTTCGGCGAGTTGAAGAGCTACAAGGCCCAGCAGGATCTGCTGCTCGACCTGCAGAACGGCCGGCTGGACGGCGGCGTGGGCGACATCGTCGGCTTCGAGTTCGCCTTCGCCAAGATGACGGATCTGGCCGTCAAGGAGCGCATCAAGACAGCCGACCAGTACGGCCTGATGTGCAAGAAAGGCCATCCGATGCTCGACAAGATCAATGCCGCGATCACCGAGCTGAAGCAGGACGGCACGATGGCGGCGCTGCACAAGAAATGGCTCGGCGTCGATGCCGGCGCCGGCACCGCGACGGTCGAGGAGCGGCCGCTGCCGCAGTGAGTGGAGCGCATTCTAGGGCGTCCTGCCGGTCGCCACATCCCCAGCTAGTAGGGGTGACCGGCAGGTCGCCGCTGTTGCGCATGTGATCTCATGACCTTCCCCGACGAAGCCGCCGCCTTTCTCGCACGCCATCCTGATCTGGCCGCCGTCGAGGTGCTGTTTTCCGACATCTCTGGCATCCTGCGCGGCAAGGAATACCCAGCCAGCGAGCTCGAATCGATTGCGAAAAAGGGCATGATCTCGCCCGTCTCGCACCTGATGCTCGATGCGACCGGCCACACCGAGCATCCCCATCTCGGCGCCGGCTTCGAAGGCGACCCCGACGGTTGCTTCCGCCCGGTGCCCGGCAGCCTCAGGATCGTTCCCTGGCGCGACGTTCCAACTGCCCAGCTGTTGACCGAGGGCATGACACTTGCGGGCGAACCCCATTTCGCCGATCCACGCGCGCTGGTGCGCCGGGCGCTGCAGCCGCTCACGGCGATGGGGTTGACTCCGATGGTCGCGCTCGAGCTCGAGTTCTACCTGCTCGATCCCCGCACCACTCCGCCCTCGCCGACCATGCCCTCCAACGGCCTGCCGCGGATCGAAGGCACCCAAACCATGAGCATGGAGGTGCTCGACGACTATCGCGACGTGATCGAGGAGGCGAAGTCGGTGTGCGCCGCGCAAGGCATTCCCCTGACATCCGTCTTCACCGAATACGGCGACGGCCAGTTCGAGGCAAACCTCCACCACGTCCCCGATGTGCTGGCCGCCGCCGACGATGCGATGCTGCTGAAGCGCGCCATGAAGGGGATCGCGCGGCGGCGCGGACAGGTGGCGAGCTTCATGGCCAAGCCGATCCCCGGCAACTCGGGCTCCGGATTGCATGTCCATCTGAGCTTGCTCGACCACAAGGGCCGCAACGTCTTCGGCGGCAAGGGCGGGCAAGTGCTGCTCGGGCATGCGATCGGCGGCCTGAAAGCGCTGATGCCGCAGTCGATGCTGCTGTTTGCGCCAAACGCCAACTCGTTCCGCCGGTTCCAGATCGGCCAGTTCGCGCCGATGGTGCCGACCTGGGTCGAGAACGAGCGCGGCGTCGCATTGCGCCTGCCGGTCGCGGGCGAAGCCGACAGGCGCTTCGAGCACTGGGTGGCGGGAGCCGACGCCTGCCCCTATCTGGTGGTTGCCGGCATCCTCGCGGGACTGCATCACGGGCTGGCCAACAAGCTCGATCCCGGGCCGATGTCGCGCGAGGTTGCCCCGGTTGCCGCTGAACCGCTGCCAAACCGCTTTTGCCTCGCGCTGCGCGCTTTCCAGCAGGCCGACATCCTGCCCCACTATCTGGGTGGTGACTTCATGCGCGCCTATTTCAACATGAAACGGTTCGAGGAGGAGCGCTACCACGCCGAGGTGCCAGATCGCGACTTCGCCTGGTTCTTCAGAACCCTCTGAGCGCGTGGGCAGGAACCGACCATGGCACCGACGAGCTCCGCCCATCCCCGCTCCTACTATGCGGCAACCGTCAACGACGCGACCGCCTATCCACGCCTCGAAGGCGACATCGCGGCCGATGTCTGCATCGTCGGCGGGGGCTTCTCCGGCCTCTCCACCGCAATCTTCCTCGCCGACCGCGGCGCCAAGGTGGTGGTGCTCGAAGCCAACCGCGTCGGCTGGGGCGCGTCGGGCAGAAATGGCGGGCAAGTCAATGGCGGGCTGCA
>JANNSW010000549.1:0-2403 GCA_031403055.1 Hyphomicrobiaceae bacterium
CGCGGGCACGACGGCACCAGTGGGGCGTCGGTCATCCCCCGCGCGGCACGCCAAGTCTCTCAGCATTCGGTATCGGGGCAGGAACCCGTTTCCTCAAACACGCATGCCGGCGCAGCCGGTTGAAGAGCTAATCCGCCCTACGGTCCGCCTCATCGCGGCCTCCCCCTCCCGTCCCGCACCGCACAATGCTAGGCTTCTCCGCGAATCCTGATCGGAGAGACGCCATGGCCAAAGCCACCCCACCGACGCCGGAAAAACCCTGGCTCATTCGAACCTATGCCGGGCATTCGACGGCGGCGGCGTCCAACGCCCTCTACCGCAACAACCTCGGCAAGGGCCAGACCGGGCTCTCGATCGCCTTCGATCTGCCGACGCAGACGGGCTATGACAGCGACCAAGCGCTGGCGAAGGGCGAGGTCGGCAAGGTCGGCGTGCCGGTCTCCCATCTGGGCGACATGAGGACGCTGCTCGCCGGCATCCCGCTCGACGAGATGAACACGTCGATGACGATCAACGCGACGGCGGCGTGGCTGCTCGCGCTCTACGTGGCGCTCGCCGACGAGCAGGGAGTGGCGCGGGGGAAGCTCCAAGGCACCACCCAGAACGACATCATCAAGGAGTATCTCTCGCGCGGCACCTATGTGTTCCCGCCAGAGCCGTCGATGCGGTTGATCAAGGACACCATCGTGTTCTCGACCCAGCAGACACCGCGCTGGAACCCGACCAACGTCTGCTCCTACCACCTGCAGGAAGCGGGCGCGACGCCGACCGAGGAGCTGGCGTTTGCGCTCGCGACCGCGATCGCAGTGCTCGACGCGGTGAAGGCGTCGGGGGAGGTCGCGGCGGAGGATTTCGCGGGCGTGGTGGGCCGCATCTCGTTCTTCGTCAATGCGGGGCTGAGGTTCCTGACGGAAATCTGCAAGATGCGCGCGTTCACCGAGCTGTGGGACGAGATCCTGCAGGAGCGCTATGGCGTCACCGAGGCCAAGCACCGGCTGTTCCGCTACGGCGTGCAGGTCAATTCGCTTGGGTTGACCGAGCAGCAGCCCGAGAACAACGTCTACCGCATCCTGATCGAGATGCTGGCGGTGACGTTGTCGAAGCGCGCGCGGGCCCGCGCCGTGCAGCTGCCGGCCTGGAACGAGGCGCTCGGCCTGCCGCGCCCCTTCGACCAGCAATGGTCGCTCCGGATGCAGCAGATCCTCGCCTTCGAGACCGACCTGCTCGAATATGGCGACATCTTCGACGGCTCGCCCGTGATCGCGGCAAAGGTCGCCGAGCTGAAGGCGGCGGCGCGCGCGGAATTGGCTGCAATCGAGGCGATGGGGGGCGCGGTTGCCGCCATTGCCACCATGAAGCGCCGGCTGGTCGAGTCGAACAGCGCGCGCCTTGCCCGGATCGAATCGGGCGAGCAGGTGGTCGTGGGCGTCAACCGTTTTACCGCGAGCGAGCCCTCGCCGCTGTCGACAGGGGAAGGCGCGATCCTGACCATCCCCGAGGGCGTGGAGGAGGGGCAGGTCGAGCGGCTGGCGGCCTGGCGGGCAGCGCGTGACGGGGCGGCCGTGACGGCGGCGCTGGGCGCGCTCGAAGCGGCGGCCAAGGAGGGCCGCAACATCATGGAGCCCTCGATCGCCTGCGCCAAGGCCGGCGTGACGACGGGCGAGTGGGGCGGCACGCTCAGGCAGGTGTTCGGCGAGTACCGTGCCCCGACCGGCGTCGGCAAGGCGGCCGCGACCGGCGACGGCGCGGGTGTCGTGGCGGTGCGGGCCGAGGTGGAGGCGGCCTCGAAGACGCTCGGGCGGCGGCTGAAGCTGCTGGTCGGCAAGCCCGGGCTCGACGGCCACTCGAACGGCGCCGAGCAGATCGCGGTGCGCGCGCGCGACTGCGGCATGGAGGTGGTCTACGAGGGCATCAGGCTGACACCCGCGCAGATCGTGAACGCGGCGCTGGAGGAGGGCGTGCACGTGGTCGGGCTGTCGATCCTCTCGGGCAGCCATTTGGCGCTGGTGCGCGATGTGATGGAGCGGATGCGCGAGGCCGGCATCGACGACGTGCCCGTCGTCGTCGGTGGCATCATCCCGGCGGAGGACGCGGCCACCTTGAAGGGTTTTGGCGTTGCGGCGATCTACACGCCCAAGGATTTCGTCTTGAACCGCATCATGAGCGATATCGCCCGGATCGCGGTGGGAGTGGTGGCGTAGGTCGGACTGAGTTTCCATGCGCGCGAAGCGCGCACCTGACCGGCACGAAACGGGCTACACTATCCGTGCCGCCGGCACAGAGATCGGCAACTGCTTGACACTTTGAAGTCGAGACTGAGTTTGATCGGAGGCCCTTCGAGCACGTGTCACTAGACCAAGGCCGGGGCGGCCGGCAAGGCCGCTGCGGCAGTTGAGTCTGTTG
>JANNSW010000550.1:0-2339 GCA_031403055.1 Hyphomicrobiaceae bacterium
CCCCCAGGGCTATCGCATTTGACTTATTCGGCCGAGCATTTCCAGCATGATGTCGTGGTTCCAGCCGGCGCTTTTCAGCTTGGTCGTCAGTGATCCCTTGCTCGGGTCGAGGCGCGCGACGTCGAGGGCGCGGCGGCGGAGCACGGCGATGTTGGCCGGTCCGTGATCCCGGCGGTTGCGCGCGGCGTCCTCGCCGAACGATACATCGAGCTGCCAGTGTAGCGCATTCTCAATCTGCCAGTGCGCACGCGCCGTCTCCAGGAGTTTCGCGGGCGACAGCTTCTTCGACAGCGCGAAGATGCGCACGTCGGTGGTGATCTCGCCGTCGATCTTGCGGGTCGCGGTGACGCGGCCGAATGCCTTCAGGCCCGGGAACTCGTGATGCTCGGCGAGGCCTTTCGCCGCGACGACAACGCCGACGCGCGTTTCGATGCGCCCGTGCCCCTTCGTCTCGGTTTTGGCCATCGGGGGCTGCTTTGCTCCGGCCTTCGGCGTGTCCGCCGCCGACAGGCAGGCCCGCGCGTCCGACAGCAGGGATTCTTGATTGCCCTTCAGGCCGATGCAGTAATCCCCTCCCTTGTCGACGATGGCCTTGACCATCCGTCTGTTGCAGTGGAGCGCATCACCCGTGACGATCCGGCCCTTGAGATCGATGAGCCCGATCACTTCGAGCGCCGCATCGACCTCGTTGCCGTTCTTGGCCGCCACGGTGGCGAGCGTCAGCCGCAGGCCCGCCGCGTAGGCCGACACCATCATCCCCGGCGAACTTTTCTTGCCCTTGTCGTATGCGCCCTTCAGCGACTTGCCGTCGATGGCGATCACACCGCCCTTCGCCAGTGCTGCGACCAGCCGCGCGGTGATCTGCCCGAACGCGGCGTCGAGCGCCTTCGGATCGATCATGCGGAACACCGTCGAGAACGTGTCGTGCGAGGGAATGCCATGCTTGAGCTTCAGGGAACGCCTGAAAAATTTGAGCTTCACGCGACCGAACTGGGCCATCTCGGCGCAGCCTTGGGCGCCGCACAGCACCGCGATAAATGCGATGATCAGGATCTCGCCGAGGTCGTGCCGTACGTTCTCGGCACGCGGATCGGGAACGCTCTCGAACGTGGTGATGAAGAGCTGCATGGCGGGCTCCTGCGATAAGGAGCCCTCTCAAGAATCCACGATTCGCGCCTTTGCAAGCGCGATCACGTGAGGTCATATGCGATTCCCCTGGGGAGAGACCTGGTCTTGGAAACTTTATCTATGACCGCCTTGCGCCCCGCACTCACTGCGGCTTGATTGACGAGGTTACTGGACAAATTCGATTGCCAAAGGCTCCACCCCAGAACGCCCAATACGATGCCGGATATAAAAAACAGAAAGTCTTTCATGTCGCTCCTACCCCGCAAATCGCGCTGACCGCCCCTCGCTACACTGTTTAGACTATTGGGCAGTCGGACAGACGGTCAAGGCACTTGGCTAATTTGACCGGCTAGGCCCCGAACGGGGACACGAAGTTCATCTTGGCCTCTCCCTCGCATTCTGGCTCGACCACCTGAGTAGGGCCAAGATGAACATCATGTCCCCGACCCCGAAACAAAAAGCCGGCCCGAGTTTCCCCGGGCCGGCTCTTTCGTCTCATTCAGCAAAAGCCTGACGACCTTACATCATATCATCCATGCCGCCCATGCCACCCATACCGCCCATGCCGCCGCCATGGCTGTGGCCCGCGCCAGAACCCTTCTTGGGGGCTTCGGCGATGCCGGCTTCGGTGGTGATCAGCAGGCCGGCGACGGAAGCTGCATCTTGCAGCGCCGTGCGCACGACCTTGGCCGGGTCGATGATGCCCTTCTCGATCATGTCGCCGTACTCGTCCTTCTGGGCATCGTAGCCGAATGCAGCCGCGCGGCTCTCGAGGACCTTGCCGACGACGATCGAGCCCTCGACGCCTGCGTTCTCCGCGATCTGGCGGATCGGCGATTGCAGCGCCTTGCGCACGATGTTGATGCCGGCGTCCTGGTCCTCGTTGTCGCCCTTGACCGTGATCGCCTTGGCGGCCCTCAGCAGCATCACGCCACCGCCCGGCACGATGCCTTCCTCGACCGCCGCGCGGGTGGCGTTGAGCGCGTCATCGACGCGGTCCTTGCGCTCCTTCACCTCCGCCTCGGTGGCGCCGCCGACCTTGATCACGGCTACGCCTCCGGCAAGCTTGGCCAGCCGCTCCTGCAGCTTCTCGCGGTCATAGTCAGACGTCGTCTCCTCGATCTGCGCCTTGATCTGGGCGACGCGCGCCTCGATGTCCTTCTTCTTGCCGGAGCCGTCGACGATCGTGGTGTTGTCCTTGTCGATGGTCA
>JANNSW010000551.1:0-3050 GCA_031403055.1 Hyphomicrobiaceae bacterium
GCCGGTCCGGGAGGGCGAGCCAGCGTGCATTGCCTTTGACTGAAGCGCGTCGTTTCGGCATGCATGAAACATCAGCGTACACCCTGCCGATACGCCAGCGCACCCGATCATTTCACGTCACATCAGGGTTGATTTCCGTATGATGTTACGCAATATGTCACATCGAGACCCAATTGTGACGGAACCGCACCCCATGTCCCGCCGCATCGGCTATGCCCGCGTCAGTACTGACGACCAGAACCTCTCGATCCAGAAGGCAGCGCTCGCTCACGAGGAATGCGCCATCGTGTTCGAGGAGAAGCGGAGCGGCACGTCGCGCTCCGGTCGCGAGCAGCTCGAGCTGGCGTTGAAGGTGCTCGCGGCCGGCGACACGCTGGTCGTCACCCGCCTCGATCGGCTGGGACGATCCTTGCGCGATCTCGCCAACATCGTCCACGAGATCGATGCTGCCGGTGCGCATCTGCGCGTGATCGAGCAGAGCGTCGACACGGCGACCTCGGCCGGCCGCGCCTTCTTCGGCATGCTCGCCGTCTTCGCCCAGTTCGAGACCGATGTGCGCCGCGAGCGCCAGGCCGAGGGGATCGCGCGCGCAAAGAAGGCGGGTGTCTACACCGGCGGCAAGCCGCGCATCGATCGGGAGCGCGTCCGGGTCTTGGTCGAGCAGGGCAAGGGGCCTACGGCCGTTGCTGACGCGCTGGGCGTATCGCGAATGTCGGTGTATCGGATTCTTGGTGAGCATGAGGCCGACAAACGGGGGAGACCATGACACGAGACCGGTTCCAGGACATCTGGAAGGATCAATGTGATGCGGCCCGAAGCGTCCGGGAAAAATTCGGCGTGGTCAAAGCGCTCGACTACCTCATCGGCGAGAAGCTCATGACCTTCGCGGAGGCGGCGGCGACGCGGCCGGAGTTCGCACGCGAGCTGCCTCAATTCTTGGGCGAGATCCGGCGCATTTTCGAGCCTGGGGTTCGGGCAGCAGCGGAGCAGAAACTCCGATTCAGCGGGTTTCGGGGCGTCAGGACGGCCTGAGAGCAACGAATTGCCTTCCGCTGCTCCCCCAGTACCGTCCGTCAATGGAACGTATCGCGAAAGATTCTGCAACGCGCCCATGGCTGGCGGAACGCTTGTGACAGCACTGGAAGGCATCGAGGATCGCCGGACCAAGAAGGGGCGGCGCTTCCCTTGCCAGCGATCATCGCGATCGCGCTCTGCGTGATGCTGTCGGGTGCCAACGATCAGATGGCGATCTTCCGTTGGGGGCGGCGTCTCTCGCCCAAGGCGTTGCAGGCCCTCGGCGTCGATCCGTGGCTTGCGAGGCGAGCGAGCATGAGCTTGATCGTGGCGAGCTTGGCGAAACCGATGGCCGCCATGCCGAGAGCCTCGTAGTGGGCCGTCTGCCGTCGGTTGCGGCGGAGCCAGGAGAAGGTTCGCTCGATCACCCACCGCCGCTGGATCAGCTTGAAGCCGGCGTCTTTGTCCGTACGCTTGACGATCTCCAGCTCGACCGGCTGGCTGGCGAGCTCGGCCGCGAGCTTGGGCCCGGCAGTGCCGCCATCGGCAAACAGGCGGGCGATGGAAGAGGAAAGCGCCAGCGGACTTGACGGAGTAAGGCGGCGGCGCAGTCGCCGGAACGGGTGGCCTTCATCAGTCGGAACGACTGGTCGTCATGGATCGTGTCAGATCTGGTGCAGGCGGAAGGTGACGATCATTGACCGGTCGGCGGCATGGCCACCCGCCGCCCCCGACGCATAGATCGGCGCGTCCGTGATGGTCACATCACTGATCTGCGCCACCAGGGCGTCAAGCGCTGCGCCAAAGCCGTGCTTATCCCAGACCCCTTGATGGACCGACAGGGCAAAGGTCGCCCCGGGGGCCGCAATGGCAATCAGCCGTGTCAGCACCTCGGGGCCAAGGATACCGTGGGTAAAGGTGCCGGAACTGACAACGCCTTGATAGGTCTGCGACAGCGGTGGCAGCGGCTGTGTCAGGTCGGCTGCAGTCAGATGGCGGTAACAGCCCTTGGCGCGCGCCACGGCCAGCATTTCGGGCGAAATGTCGATACCGTCGACCGGCCCGATACCCTGTGCTGCTAGCGCCACACCCAGCAGCCCCGTGCCCGCCCCAACATCGAGCACCGGCCCGCCTCCGCCCGCCGCGACAAAGGCATGCGCGACATTCGACGGCTGGCGATATGCCATCGCTTCGGCAAAATCCGCGTCATATCGCGCTGCAAAGTCAGCCCAATAGCGCCGGTGATCCTCGGGGCTGCGCAAGGCATAGGCGGAGTCAAGGTCGCGATCATCCATGGTGGCAATTCTAGGCCAGCGGCGGGCAAAAAACAAGGCGCTGCAGGCGATCTCTGTTGCAGCCCCGTCAAGTTGACCGCCGCAGCGAGGCAGCTTGCAGGCGAGGGCGGGCGATCAGCGCGGTCGATCATGCGATGCCAGCCGAGGTAGCTCGGCAGGTACCTCGTCGCGACGCCCTTGAAAGGATGCATCCAGGACTTGAGGCGGCTCTGATAGGTGTTGACGTTCTGGATGTGGAAGGCGCCGGCGGCTCCCGCCGACAACATCCTGCTTACGCCCATCGAGATCAACCCGAAGGGCTTCATGGGTGGCGTCAGCATTGGCACCTTCAGGAAGGCGCTGTCGTCCTCGGCATGGAAGGAGTGATCGGCTGGGGCAACGACAACACCGTCGATCTGACGGGTTGGCGAACATCGCTCGCGCGAGAGCCTAATTCGATCCTCATACGTGGGGGAGCGGCCCACAAGCATTCTCAGTATCGAGCGAGCCTCTTGCAAAACTCCAGCAGCTCGACCCGTCGTCGGCTTGCTGAGGCCCTCGGCGGGACGCCTTGTTGATGCATGTCATGGCATGCTGCCGTCACCTCTGCAATTTGAACGTACTTCGACCGTCGGCTCCCTTCAATTGCGTTTCGGCGCAACCCGGCGCGGCTACGTGACGAGTCGCATGATCTGCTCCACGGCCACGACCAGAATGCCGAACATCAGATGGCAGAACACCTTGGCTGACCCGCGCACGCGT
>JANNSW010000552.1:0-6633 GCA_031403055.1 Hyphomicrobiaceae bacterium
AGGCCCGCTCCCGTGCCGGTCCCCGGCGATCCGCCCCAGCCGCCCGTTGGCGATCCACCTCCTGCACCGCCACCTGAAACGACATGATCGAAGCTTCGACCGCATGCCCAAAGGCGTTCGCATCGACAAAATCACCTCGCCGGCGAATTTGGCGCACGCCGACCGGCCCGAACCCCCTATGGCTGCCGAGCGGGCAACGAGAGGTTTCGGGCCGGTAAGGCCGCGCCCCAAAACAACTGCTCCGTCTTCCCGGGCGTTCGAAGCCCCGGCATTCAGGCGGGGCGGAGATCGACCCGGGATCCAGTGCCCCGGACGGGCCAGTCCCCCGACGGGATCGTGCGAGCTATTGTGCCTTCGGCGCTTTTTGCGCTGGATCCCGGCTCGGCGCTCCCGTTGGTCGCTTGGCCGGGAAGACGGCGGGACGAGAAATGGGCTCGATGAAACCGATTCACTTGTTTTTGCGGGTCTCCTAAGCTGCGATCTGCCGGAAACCGGAGCTCCCGCCGGACCGCGATCAGATGATCCCGAAGAGCCTCAATCCGACAATTGCCAAGACCGGCACGCCGAGAAGCCACAGAGCCACATACCGCATGACCGATCTCCTGAGTTTTTGGCGGGAAACGGTTGGCTCGCGGCCAAGCTCGGTCCCAATGTGCCACGTTTCTATCCAGGGTGAACGCACCAAGAGGGCCGCTGGTTCCGCAGGAACCATTGAAAGTCCGCCTCGGCACTCGGGACGCTCAGAGCTCGGCGCACAACAAGCCGATCAGCCCCTCGACCAGACGCGCTGGCGCCGCAGGCTTCGCAATGACGATGGCTCTCTCGATCCCAACCGCCTATGCAGAATCCTCGAAAAACTGCACGGCGACGTGGCCAAGCCCTATCACGAGGCCATGACGAAGGCCGGCGGCACCATCGGCACGTCGCTCGCCATGAAGGACTTCATGACCGCCTGCGAGGCCGACACCTTCAAGGGCATGCAGTGACCTCGACGTAAGACGAGGTTGCGGAAGGGCCGGCGCTTTGCCGGCCCTTTCGTCGTTACCGAGCAGCTGACGACAGCCCAAACAACAACTGAATCATTTTCGCGATCGGTTGCGCCTCGGCGTAGGGTGCAATAGGCGCCTTCGCCGTATTGCACCTGCGGTTAGATGGACTGCACCCCACAGGTGAGACGCGGGAAAAGCGGACTGGGGTGGTGCAATACGGCCTGAAGAAGGCCTATTGCACCCTACAGGTCCCGTGCTCGACTTGACGACGAGACGGTGCGGTTATTGTTGGGAGGATCCTGAGCGAAACGCAGTGGCTCGGCGCACGAGAGCATGGGAACTTTCGGGCCGGCCCGTGCGTTGAAGCGACGTCATCCCCGACCATGTGAGGAGTGCGCCATGACGAACACCGGTATCTCTTCGCTCTCGCGCACCGGCGAGCGCAAGCTGCTCGACCGCGCGATCCTCCTGGTCGAGGCTGATATCTGGCTCGCTCTCACTCTCCAGTCGTCGTTGGCCGAAGCCGGGGCAGTTGTCGTCACCGCCGGCACGCTCGCCAAAGCCTTGCAGCTGGCCGAGCGGCCCAAGCTCGCGGCGGCCGTGATCGATGACGCGCTCGAAGCGGAGGCAAAGTCCGAGCTGGTCGGGCGCCTGACCAAACGAGAAGTGCCGTTCCTTTTCCACAGCGGCCGACGCAGCGATGATTTCCGCGAATGCACCGAAGCTACGCCTGGCGCCGGACCGGTCGATATCGACCGGATTGGAGATGCGGTAGCCGACTTGGTGGGGCAGCGCTCACGCAGCGCGCGAATGACGGCTGCAGCGACTGCGTATGCCCGGTCGGGCGAGAGCCGCCAGCTGAAACGATGAGGGAGCGCGGGTCGGCTGGTCAGCTGGTCAGCTCGATCGGCAAACCCTGACTGGCATTCCCCTATAGGGTGAAGCGGCAGGTGCGGGAGTCCAGGGTAGGGGAAGGGTCGCAATGGGAAGTGCAGTGGACCCGGTCGCGGCTCGGAGCGATCGCGCTATTGGCGAGGCGGCCCCGGCGAGCCTGCCCGCCACCGGCCGGCGCGACCTGCCACTCAGGCTCTATCTGCTGATCCTGACGCTCGCCGTGCTGTTGCCTGCACTGCTGGCAAGTGGGCTGATCCTCAGCCAATTCTACACGTTCCAGAGCACGCGCTCCGAGGAGACCGCGCTGTTGATGGCGCGCAGCGTCGCGACGACCCTCGATCACCATTTGGAGAGCAGCATCGAGACCATGGTGGCGCTTGCCCATGGGCAGCCGCTCGCGACCGGAGATCTGGAGGGCTTTCATCGACTGGCCGTTCAGACCCTTGGCGCGCGTGGCCTGCATGTGCTCCTGCGCACGATCGACGAGCGGCAAGTGCTCAACACGCGTGTGCCCTGGGGAACCGTGCTTCCAAAGATCCCATTCAACGACTTCGACCGGAAAGTGGCTAGTACGGGCGAGCCCCAGATCACGGACCTATACTATGGTCCCGTCGCCAAGAATTGGGTGTTCGGCGTCGAGGTTCCTGTGCTCACGGGGGGTGTGGTCTCGCACGTCCTGACGATGTCGACCGATACGGCGATCGTGGCAAAGCTGCTCGCCGACAAGCGCCGCTCCGACGATTGGACCATCATGGTGCTGGATAGCCAGGGGCGGATCATCGCCCAGCTGCCGGATCATGCGCAGCACGTCGCCAGGGACGCCTCCGCGGACGCGCGCCTCGCAAGCCCATTCAAGGACGGCGTACGGCGACTCGGCAGCGGAGCGGATGGCAAGGTCGTCGCCCACAGCCGGCTCGAGCAAGCCCACTGGCTGGTGGTAGCCTCGATCCCGACCCGCGCGATCGACGGGCCCTGGCTCGCCATCTGGTGGCTGTTCGGTTTGATCGGGGCAGCGCTCGCGGCCCTGTGCGTGCCGCTCGCGGTGACGGCATCGCGTCAGGTGACGGCGCCGATCGCGGCAGCAGAGGTGATGGCCACCAAGGTTGGACACGGCGAGCTGGTCGAGCCCGTCCACACGCCGCTGCGCGAGGCCAATGCCCTCGTCGCCGCACTCGCCAGCGCTTCGCAGGAGCTGCATGCACGAGCACTCTCACTCGCGCGAAGCGAGATGCGTTTTCGCAGCGTGTTCGAGCAGGCGGCCGTCGGCTTCGAGCAGACGACACTCGATGGCCGCTATCTCGGCATCAACGAACGCCTGTGCTCGATGCTCGGCTACACCCGCGAGGAATGCGAGCAGAAATCGTTCCAGGTTCTGACCCATCCGGAGGACTGGCCGGCGGAAGCGGCCTTGATCGAGAAGCTGATGCTCGATGAGATCAAATCGTATGATCTCGAGAAGCGCCTCATCACCAAGTCAGGAAAGCCGATCTGGGTTCGGCTGAGCACCGCGCTGGTGCGCGACCTGGACGGCACGATGCTCTATCGGACCGCGGTCGTCGAGGACATCACCGAGCGCCGACAGTCGGCTGCGGTTTTGGCGCGTTTGGCCGCCATGGTGCAGTCGTCGGCGGACGCCAGCATCAGTCTCGCCCTCGACACGACGATCGAGACCTGGAACCCCGCGGCTGAGGCCATGTTCGGCTACAAGGCAGATGAGGTGATCGGCCAGTCGCCCACCATGCTCTGCCCGCCGGAGCTTGGCGAGCAGCAGGCCGATCTGCTGCAACGCGCGCGGGCGGGCCAGTCGAGTGCAATCGAGACGGTGCGCCTGCGCAAGGATGGCACTGCCGTCGACGTCTCCCTCCGCCTCGCTCCAATCGTAGGCGAGAACGGCCCGATCGCAATCTCAGCTACGCTCGCCGATATCGGCGGCCGCAAGCGCCACGAGCGCCAGATTGCGCTGCTCAACCGCGAGCTCATCCACCGGGTCAAGAACTCACTCGCTGTGATCCAGTCGATCGCCAACCAGACCGTGCGCACGAGCCCAGATCCGGAGGCCTTCCGGGTGGCGTTCCAGGGCCGGTTGCAGGCGTTGTCGGCAGCCAACGAGCTGCTCATGCGCACGAGCTGGGGTGGCGCCGGCATCGAGGAGTTCCTCGACCGCACGCTCACGCCGTTGATCCCAGCCGTCGCGGGACGGCTCCACAAGTCCGGGCCGCCAATCGTCATCCCCGCCGAGCTCGGCATTCCACTGGGCCTCGCCCTGCACGAGCTCGGCACCAATGCCGTCAAGTATGGCAGCTGGTCCAACCAGGATGGACGGGTCGAGATCTCCTGGCGGACCGAGCGTGTGAAGCCGACAGCCGAAGCGCCACTGGGAGCGCGGCTGATCCTGACCTGGACCGAGCGTGGCGGGCCCCGGGTGGTGGCGCCGAAGCGGTCCGGCTTCGGCAGCGTGCTGATCGAGCGCGGCATTCCCGATGCGCGCGTCGAGCGTCGCTTCGAGCCGGACGGGTTCGTCTGCGTACTCGACCTGCCGCTCGAGTTTCCGGCCATGACCCGCATTTGAGCGGCTGGAGGGAACCGTTCGCTGGCGTCGCGCGTTCGCTTCTGGAGGGACGGGATCGTTTCGACCCAGGGTTGGACGGCTCGAGGAGCCAACCTGCAAGCTCTGCGACCTCCAAATAGTAAGCGCGATGCCTGTGCACACAGGCTCCGCGTCGGGGACGCTCCTGGCGGGGAAGCGTCCCCTCTTCTTTTGCACCAACAATCGACACCACAGCGCGGAACCGACGGCTCGCTCGACCGTTTTCCTGCCAAAGCCGCTCCAGTCCGGATCGGCAGTGACAAACAGCAAGATGGAGACTGCGATGCGCGCCTTTGCAACTGCAAGCTTGATGGCTTTGATGCTAGCCGGCACGGCCCATGCCGGTACGACGACCGTGAGCACGACGACCGTTGCCCCGCCGGGCAACATCGAATTCCTGCCCAGCATGCCCGGCGACACCGCCTCGGTCAGCATTTTCCGCAACCGCGTCGTCTACAACACCGCCGGCGAGAGCATCGGCGACATCAACGACCTGCTGCTCGGCCCCGATGGCAAGATCACCACGCTCGTCATCGGCGTCGGCGGCTTCCTCGGCATGGGTGAGAAGAACGTGGCTGTTCCCTTCGACCAGCTCGATGTCGTTCAGCGTGACGGAGCCTGGTTCCTGGCTGTGAACACGACCAAGGCCGCGCTGGCGGCAGCCCCGACGTTCGAGTGGTCCGGCAAGCGCGTGGAGCAGGCTCCGAAGCTGAACACCACAACCACGGGGTCCAACGACGCACCCGTCACGACGGGTGAGTCCACCACGGTGCCAGCGCCCCCCGCGACAGTCCAGTAGCCAGTCCAGCGTGCCGCAATGGAAGGGCCGGGAGCGAAGTTGCTCCTGGCCCTTTCGCGTTGTGCGCGGCCTGGAAAGCACCGCCCTGCGGCAAAAAAAGAGGCCCGCGCGACCAGGGGGTGATCGCGTGGGCCTCGATCGGCTCGCCAATTCTCGGGGAGGAGAAATCAGCGTCCAAGACGCTCGCCATGACTTCGGGAGGGAAGACCTGAAGCTGACTATCTGGCGTCTGCACCGATAACGTGAGGGGACAGACAAAGTTCCGTGCCTAGCCAAGGGAACCGGCAGCCGTCTGGGCCGTTCCTCCAGGAATGCCAGCGTCGAACGGAGGTCACCATGAGCACGCAGCAACCCGAGGATAGACCACGCCGTGAGCCGCGCTCTGAAAGCCAATCCGGCATCGTGCGCAATGTCGGTCGGCGCCCCTCATACTACTTGGAAATGGATGGAACGGCAGGGGACCGCCAGCACGGCATCCGAAGCATTGCGCCGGATGCGGCTGCGCGGCTGCCGAATCCAACCGATGGAACCCAAAGCATCTCCCGTGCGTTTCCCAATCAGTCGAACAGGACTTCTGGAGCAGAACCAATGAGCAATTTTCTCTACTACGCCGTCGTCTTCCTCGTCGTCGCCATCGTTGCCGCAGCCCTCGGCTTTGGCGGTGTGGCCGGCACGGCTGTCGAAGGCGCCAAGATCCTGTTCTGGATCGCCATCATCCTGTTCGGCGTCTCGCTTGTTGCCGGAGTGGTCCGGCGCAACTGAGGCGAAACGAATGGCAAATCCAACCATCGAGGAGAGAGCTATGAACTGGGACACCATCACCGGCAACTGGAAGCAAGTTTCGGGCAAGTTCAAGGAGCAGTGGGGCAAGCTCACTGACGACGATCTGACCCTGATCAGCGGCAAGCGTGAGCAGCTGGAAGGCAAGCTGCAGGAGCGCTACGGCTACGCCAAGGAGCAGGCCAAGCGCGAGGTCGACAGTTTCATCGGCCGCATGTGATCTGAATTCGCCTGAGATAGTACCAAAGTGGGGTGGTCGCCTGATCGGGTGACCATCCCTTCTCGTTGTGCAGCGATCGCTGTTGCAGAACTCTCACGGCCGCATCTTCACGTGGATCCCTGCCAAAAAAAAGAGCCCCCGTCGCATGACGGGAGCTCTCTTTGCTCTGGACTGCCCGGGCACGTGCAGCCAGCGGATGCAAATGTCGGATTTGCGCCACTATGCGGCGAGCGCGTAGACCTTGGGCGTCAGCTTGCCCAGTGTCGCGTCGGCTTTCACCTCCTCGGCGAGCGTGGCCTCCAGCAGCTTGACGGCATCCTTCAGTCCGAGTTGCGAGGCGAGCTTGATCAGGGTGCCGTAGCGC
>JANNSW010000553.1:0-4927 GCA_031403055.1 Hyphomicrobiaceae bacterium
ACACCGGACGCGATTCACGCCTCGTCGTCATCGCCGATGGCGTCGCGGAATCCGAGATCCGCGACCTGCTCGACCTGGATCAGGCCGCACAGCACGACCCTGCTCGCAGGGCTGCCCGATGACGGCTCCCCACGAGGCTCACACCCATGCGCACTCGGACGACCACACCCATGCCCATGACCACGGGCATGTCGCCGCGCCGGTCCGCCGCATCAGGCGCGCGCCCGCCAGCCTGTTGCGGCTCGGCCTCGCATTGCGGCTCGGGATCGCGGCGGGCGTGATCGCCCTCATCTGGCTCCTCATTCTCGGTGTGCTGTCATGACCCTCTCGCCCACCATGCTTCGGTTCGACGATCTGACGCTCGGCTATGAAGGGCATCCGGCCGTGCATCATCTGACCGGCAGGGTCGGAGCAGGATCGCTGATGGCCATCGTCGGTCCCAATGGCTCGGGCAAGTCGACACTGCTGAAGGGTATTGTCGGGCTATTGCAGCCGTTCTCGGGCCGCATCCTGCGGGAGGGCTGCAAGCCGCGCGAGATCGCCTACCTGCCGCAGCAGGCCGACATCGACCGCGGTTTCCCGGCAACGGTGCTCGACCTGTTGACCCTGGGCCTGCTCGACCGGCTCGGCCTGTTTGGAGCCGTCACGTCGTCCGACTACGAGCGCATGAGCCGGGCGCTGCGGACGGTCGGGCTGGAGGGCTTCGAGGATCGCCCGGTCGAGACCTTGTCGGGCGGGCAATTGCAGCGCGCGCTGTTTGCCCGGGTGCTGCTCCAGGACGCCCGCGTGATCCTGCTGGACGAGCCCTTCAATGCGATCGATACGCGCACTGTCACCGACCTCGTCGCGCTGATCCGGCGCTGGCACGGCGAAGCCCGCACCATCATCGCCGTGCTGCACGACATCGAGCTGGTGCGCGAGCATTTCCCCGAGACGCTGCTGCTCGCCCGCGAGCCGATCGCCTGGGGCGAGACGCGGGAAGCGCTGTCGGCGGAGAACCTGTTGAAGGCCCGCCGCATGACGGAGGCCTGGGACGACCGCGCGCCCTGGTGCGACGATCGTCAAGTGGCATGAAAGCGCGGGAGTAGGGAGTTGGGAATTGGGAGTAGAACAGCAGTAGCGCTCCCTACTTCTTTCCCTACTCCCTACTCCCTACTCCCTGAGTTTTTTCTCATGCCCATCTACGACACCCTGCTCGCGCCGTTCATCGACTATCCGTTCATGCAGCGAGCGCTGGTCGGCTCGATCGTGCTGTCGGTGAGTGCCTGTCCGGTCGGCGTGTTCCTGATGCTGCGACGCATGAGCCTCACCGGGGACGCGATGGCGCACGCGATCCTGCCCGGCGCGGCGGCCGGTTTCCTGTTTGCGGGTCTGGAGATCCTGCCGATGACGATCGGCGGACTCGTTGCCGGCCTCGTCGTTGCGCTGCTCGCGGGTGCGATCTCGCGGCTCACCGTGCAGCGCGAGGATGCCAGCCTGGCTGCCCTCTATCTGATCTCGCTGGCGCTGGGCGTGCTGCTGGTCAGCATGCGCGGCTCCAGCATCGATCTGATGCACGTGCTGTTCGGCACCGTGCTCGCGCTCGACAACGATGCGCTGGTGCTGATTGGCGCCATCGGGACCGTCACGCTGCTGACGCTCGCCGCGGTCTGGCGGCCGCTCGTCGCCGAGTGCTTCGATCCGGTGTTCCTGCGCTCGGTGCACAAGGCCGGACCCGTCGTGCACTTCCTGTTCCTGATGCTGGTGGTGCTCAATCTGGTGGGGGGCTTCCAGGCGCTTGGAACGCTGCTGTGCGTCGGGCTGATGATGCTGCCGGCGGCGGCGGCACGGTTCTGGACGCGAAGGCTGGAATCGATGTGCCTGGTGGCGATCACGATCGGCATCGCCTCGAGCGTGATCGGCCTGCTCGTCTCCTACCATGCGAGCCTGCCGTCGGGGCCGGCGGTGATCTTGACGGCGGGTGCCCTCTACCTCGCCTCGCTGCTGTTTGCCCCGCGCGGGGTGCTGCTCTCGCAACTGCGCCCGCGCATCCACCGCACGGCCTGAATCCCAACGGAGGAAATCCAGATGAAACGATTACAGCTGGGCCTTGCGTTGACGGCCCTGGGCGCAGCCCTGCTCGCGAGCTTCACTGCCGCACCCGCCGGCGAGAAGCTCAAGGTCGTCGCCAGCTTCTCGATCCTGGGCGACATGACGGCCCGCGTCGGCGGCGACCGCATCGCGCTCAGCGTGCTCGTGGGTCCCGATGGCGACGCCCATGTCTTCGAGCCCAAACCCTCCGATGCCCAGACCGTCGGTCAGGCCCGCATCATGCTCGTCAATGGCCTGGGCTTCGAAGGCTGGCTCGAGCGGCTGATCGAGGCGAGCGGGTCGAAAGCCGGGATCGTCACCGTGTCCGAGGGGGTACAGCCGATCAAGCCGAAGGCGGGCGAGGAGCATGCCGAGGCCGGCGAGGAGCATGGCGACATCGATCCCCATGCCTGGCAGAGCGTCCCCAACGCCATCACCTATGTCGGCAACATCGCCAAGGCGCTGTGCGACGCCGACAAGGCCGGCTGCGAGACCTACAAGAGGAACGGCGCGGCCTATGTGAGCGAGCTGGAGGCGCTCGACGCCGAGATCCGCACGGCGATCGGCGCGCTGCCGAAGGATCGCCGCACCGTCATCACCAGCCATGATGCCTTCGGCTACTTCGAGCACGCCTATGGCATCACCTTCCTCGCGCCCGAGAGCGTCTCGACCGAAGCGGAAGCCTCCGCCGCCGACGTCGCCAAGCTGATCGACCAGATCGAGGTGGACAAGGCGAGCGCGATCTTCGTCGAGAACATCTCCGATCCCCGCCTGGTCGAGCAGATCGGCAAGGACACCGGACTGAAGGTCGGCGGCACGCTCTACTCGGACGCGCTCTCCGGCGTGGGCGGTCCGGCAGGAACCTACATCGGCATGATGCGCCACAACGCCCGCACGCTCACCGAAGCCCTCGCCGCGCGCAGCTGAGCCGGCCAGTGCACCCGCCCCGATCGTCGCGCCTCTTGGCGCGGCGTGAATCGGCAGCGCCAAAGAGAGCCCATTTGAACGGGCCCGCACCCTGCTCTACGCCTAAGATGATGCGATCGGTAATGTGTTGATGAACGTCGATCTTCTGTGACATGATAGCCATCCTGGGGCCATGCGGCGCACGGCCTTCGTGCTGCCTTCAACGGTCCAAGGCGCAAAGCGGGCTTCGGAAGACGCCGCACCCCATTGCCAGCACGATCGAGGTGCTGGCCAGGGCCGGAACGTAGTGGAGGAGGGAGGCGGATGGATAGAACGCGCGAATACCCGCAACGCCGACCTTGCGGCGGCGACACGCCCGCTACACTGGAAAGAAACAGGCAAGCCCCACGCGCGGTTGCCCGGCAGGACGGCCGAGCCGTGATCCGACAGGACTACGCAGACCCGTGCATCGCGTCAGGGATGGAAGCCCGCAGGGCCGAGACCGGCCGCAGGCTATCGCCAGGATCGGCGTCGGGCTCGGTTCACGACAGCCCGGCCCCAGCGAAGATCGCTGTCGCGCGGTGCCTCGACTGCTGGGGGACGCCCGGCGATGCTTGATCAGCTAGGGCTGCAACCATGACTTTGTTGAAGCGAAACAATTTGCTGACCTTGCGTGATGTACAAGGCGGGTCCACCATCGGGACGCCTACGAGAGTGTTGAAACGATGCCAATCAGTCGGGTAGATAATCCGCTAGCACTTCCCGCCTACCTCGTGTTCGAGGGAGGTGGTGCGAAAGGCTACGCGTACATCGGTGCGATGCGAGCACTGGAAGAGAAGCACAGCATCAGGAAACTGGGGGTCGCCGGGACGTCTGCCGGAGCGTTTACAGCAGCGCTGGTTGCGGCCGGCTTCACAAGCGCCGAACTGTTTGACTCGTCGAAACCAGTTGGTACGCGAGGCCCGCTTGAAGCAGGACTATCGCGCTTTTTCGTGAATGACAAAGTGCGTACATTCCTTCGCGCCATTCGATCTCTCCAGTTATCGACACGAGGAGGCCTGCGCGGTTATTATCATTATGCGCTAGGATTGCGTGGGCTTAGGAAGACACAAAAAGAATTCACCAGGCAACTTGGCTTAGTTGACCTAGCCGTTTTCCGTGAATGGTTTAACGATTTGCTGAGGAAAAAGATCGGCAAACCCGATGGCGATGTACTATTTTCTGAGCTGCCATATGATCTCAAAATAATTGCAACCAACGTAACGCATCACTCCATGCTGGTGTACGAGCGCCCCAACCAGCGAAATGGAAATCAAGAGTTTTCAGTGGCGGATGCTGTGTGCGCATCAATCGCAATACCATTTGTCTTTATGCCAGTAAAGCTCAATCGACCAGATTTTCCGGCTCTTCAAATCGACGGCGGTATTACGAGCAATTTCCCATACTGGGTATTTGAAGAGTCTCGGGGCGAGTCATTCGGTCACATCGACCCCATTATCGCGGTCCGATTGGCCGACACACGACAGCAACTACAAGAGCGGAGCCCTAGTTATCCCTCAAGTCTGTTGGGCACTTTCAGTTTTGCAACAGACGTCCTGGCGTCAGCAATTTCGGGCTCGGATACTCCCGACAGATTGCCGATCCGAAACATACACACGATGACCATCGAAGTCCCCGTCAATACTTTGAGCTTTGAGCGCGCCGACCAAACGATTGTAGACATTACGCACGATGCTTATCGACAAACGGTCCGTTGGTTGCGAAGGCAGCCACACCTCGGTCCACCATTAGTCGTTCGAGAAGCGCTGGAAATTTCCATCGCGGCACTGCGGAATCTCTTCGCAATTCCGGACACGGTTCGCATTCGGGCCAATGTCATGCTCCCGATTTCCTCGAGTGAGCACATGGTGTATTTTTCGCACTCAATGGATGAATTCAGCGACGATCGACT
>JANNSW010000554.1:0-9514 GCA_031403055.1 Hyphomicrobiaceae bacterium
CCATGTGCACGGCGACGGTGCTGCTCGAGACCGGCATGGTCGAGATGAAGGAGCCCGAGACGATCCTGATGCTCGACACGCCGGCGGGGCCCGTGCGCGTGCGCGCGGAATGCCGCGACGGGCAGTGCAAATCGGTCGAGATCACCAATGTGCCGAGCTTCGTCCTGAAGCTCGATCAGGAGATCGAGGTCGAGGGCCTGGGCACCGTCAAGATCGATATCGCCTGGGGCGGCATGATGTATGCGAGCGCGGATGCGCGGGCTTTGGGCTTTTCGATCGAGCCGTCCGAAGCGCGCGAGCTCGCAATCGTGGGCGAGAAGATCCGGCTTGCGGCACGCGAGCAGGTGGCGGTCGCCCACCCCGAGAACCCCGGCATCTCCGGCGTCAGCATCGTGCAGATGGCGGGGCCGTTCCAGGGGCCGGGCAAAGTCACGCGCAACACCTGCATCGTCTCGCCCGGCCGCTCGGACCGCAGCCCCACTGGCACGGGCACCTCGGCACGGCTTGCGATCCTCTATGCGCGCGGGCTCATGAAAATGGGCGAGCACATGGTGCATGCCTCGATCATCGGCTCGCAGTTCACGGGCACCATCGTCGCAGAGACGACAGTCGGCGGGCTGCCCGCCATCGTCACCACCATCCGCGGCCGCGCCTGGGTCACCGGCATCTTCCAGCATTTCATCGATCCGAGCGATCCCTATCCGACCGGCTATGTGCTATCGGACACCTGGGGCGCAACGGGCAACATCGCGGTCAGCCAGTCATGACGAGCATCGAGGTCGGCAAGCAGCTGCTCTACCTGTCGCGGGCAAACGTGCTGTCGCTCGGCATCACGCCGGCCGAGATCAATGGCGCGGTCGAGCGGGCTTTCCGCAGCCAGGCGGAGGGGAAGGGCTGGACGCACCCCAAGCTCTACATGCGCCGCCCGGACGGCAAGGGCTATCAGGCGAAGTCGGGGACGACGATCGATCCGCCCTATGCGACTCTGAAGTGGCTCGGCTACTTTCCCGGCAACGCGGCGAAGGGACTCCCCGATTTCCGGCCCATGATCATCCTCAACGAGGGCGAGACGGGCCAGCCCGTCGCCTTCATGGATGCAACCTGGATCACGGAGATCCGCACGGGGTCGATGACGGCGATTGCGGCAAAGCGCATGGCGCGGCCGGGCCCGGCGCGGGTCGGGTTCGTCGCCTGCGGGGTCCAGGCGCGGGGGAATTTCGAGGCACTGCGCGCCGTGCTGCCGGTGAAAGAGGTGGTCGCCTGCAGCCGGCGGCTGTCGACGGCCGAGACATTCGCCGCCTGGGTGCGTGAGCGCGGCGTGCCGGCGGAAGCGGTTGCCGACCCGAAAGCCGCCATCGCGGGCGTCGACATCCTCGTCTCCTCGATCCCCCAGCTCACGCCTTCGCCCGGCGGGCTCGATGCACGGCTGATCTCGCCGGGCACCTTCGTCTCCATGATCGATCTGGGCTATGGCTGGGACAAGACGACGCTCGGCGTGCTCGAGCGCGTCGTGACGGACGATCCCGAGGAGACCGGGCCGAAGGGCTCGATCAAGCTCAACTATGAGGGACCGGTCGTGGGCGGGCTCGCGGGCATCGTCTCGGGGACCGTGCCGGGGCGGGTGTCCGACACGGAGATCAACGCGCTCGTGTTCTCGGGCGTGGGTTTGGCTGACGTGGGGCCGGCGGCACTCGTCTACGAGACAGCGGTCGAGCGGGGCGTGGGGACGGTGCTGGAGTTGTAGTTGTAGGTCGGAGTGAGGCGGCAACGCCGCCGAAGTCCGACAGCCCCATGTCGGACATCGGCCATCCAAAGGCCGGCCTCGGTCCGACCTACGATGCTTCCACAATTCCGCCATGGCCTGTGGTCGACTGAGGACACTCGTGCAAGGATCGCGGCTGCGACATTCGTGATAGAGGTAAATGATGGCTCAGCTACTCCCCGATGGACTTCCCGATGGCCGCGAGCTGCTTGCCGAGGGCCGGGCGATGGCCAAGGACTGGCAGGTCCAGCGGGGGCCGTTCCTCGAGGAGCGCGACGTTGCCTCCGAGGCCGAGCACAAGCGCCGCACGGCCGCGACGGGCCGCATCATGCAGCACGCGCAGATCGGCTACCGGGACCTTGCCAAGAGCGCCCGCGCCTACGCCGAAATCTACGAGGTCTGCGCGGGGAAGGGTGTGACCGTCGACCGCTACGGCATCTGCCTCGACTGGTCGATGGGCCTGCCGCGTGCGATCCGGGAGAAGGGCGTCACCGGCACCGGGATGATCCTCAAAGGCGTCGAAGATTTCGTCGCGTTCACGAGCGGCGCGCCCGTCGCACCCCATTTCGGCGACTTCGTGCTCGGCTTTCCCGCCGCCGTCGAGAACACGCAAGCCGCGCTCGCCTCGGGCTCGACCTCGATCGGCAATCTCGGCCAGTACTTCACCTTCGCTTTGCCGGGCTTCAGCGACGACATCGAGACGACCGCTGCGACCGTCAAGGCGCTCGGCCTGATCGCGGCACAGCCGGTCGAGACGCTCGTTCACTCCAATCTCGATGATGGTTTTGCGGCGCTGTTCACGGATCTGGCGTCGAGCCTGGGCGCCGTGCTGATCGAGAAGGAGATCGTGGAACGGCTGATCGGCGCCCATGTCAGCCATTGCTATGGCAACCACTTCACCGATCCGCTGCGCCGCCTCGCTTTCCAGCTCGCGCTGTGCGAGGTGACCGCAACACCGGGCACCATGGTCTATGGCAACACGGTCAGCTACCGGGGCAATGCCGCCCAGAATTTCGCCAGCTCGGCGAGCTACCTGCTTGCCGACATCACCGGCCAGCGGGTGCGGCCCTCGGGCCACGCCATCAATCCGGTACCGGTGACCGAGAACACCCGCATCCCCGACATCGACGAGGTGATCGATGCGCAGCTATTCGCAGCTCGCCTCGTCGAGGACAGCCAGAGTTTCGGGACGCTCGTCGATGTGGCCAAGGCGCAGGCGATCGCGGATGCAATCGTCGCCGGCGGACGACAGTTCCGGGACAATGTGATGTCGGGGCTCGCGGAGGAGGGCGTCGATACGCAGGATGCCTTCCAGATGCTGCTGGCGTTGCGCCGCCTCGGAGGCAAGCGGCTGGAGGAACGCTATGGCGTGGGCGAGCCGGATGCTTCGATCATGCGCGGTCGCCGGCCGGTCGTGCCAGCGTCGCTGATCGACGAGATCAACGGTAAGGCGCGCGAGCATCTGGCGGTCGTGGGCAGCGCCGACCGCACCAAGCTCAGGAGTTCCGGCCTCAGGGTGCTGGTGGCCACGACCGACGTGCACGAGCACGGCAAGCTGCTGATCGAGAACGTGTTCCGCGAGCTCTCCGTCGAGACGATCGACGGCGGCGTCTCGGTCGAGCCGGCCGACCTCGCGGCACGGGCCGGGGAGTCGGGAGCCGACGCCATCGCGCTGTCGACCTACAATGGGGTTGCGCTGAAATTCCTGAAGGCGCTCAAAGTCGAGCTTGCGCTGAAGGGCCTCGACACGCCGGTGCTGATCGGCGGGCGGCTGAACCAGGTGCCGGAGGGATCCAACACCAGCCTGCCGGTCGATGTGACGGCCGAGCTCGTGGCCGAGGGCGCGATCGTGTGCACCGAGGTCGAGGCGGCGGTGCCAGCGCTGATCGGCATTGCCGGCCGGCGCAAGGCAAAAGGGCGGCGGACCCGGCTCGCATCATGAGCCTGGTTGGTGTCATCGGCGTCGGGCACCTGATCCATCACCTGACGCCGGGATTGATGCGAGCGAAATCGCCGCCCAAGCTGCTGCTGTCGCCGCGCAAGCTCGGGACCGCCGTTGCGCTTGCCGAGCGGTTCGGTTGTGAAGTCGCATCGGGCAACGAGGAGATCGTCGCGCGCTGCCAGACCGTGCTGCTCGCCGTTCGCCCGACCCAGGTGGTTGAAGCGTTGCGCGGCCTGTCCTGGCGTGCGGGGCAGACGGTCGTCTCGCTCTGCGCGGGCGTGACGATCGCAGCGATGGAGCCGCTGGCGGCGCCGGCGCGGGTGATCCGGGCCATGCCTGTCACCTCGGCCGAATTCGGAGAGAGCCCGACCTGCCTGTTTCCGGCTGACGCGGACGTTGCGGCCCTGCTCGAGCCGGCTGGCCCGGTGATCACGCTCGCCGGCGAGGCTCAGTTCGAATCGGCCAGCGTGATCGCGTGCTACTATGGTTGGGTGCAGGCGCTGATCGGCGAGATGACCCGATGGTTGATCGAACAGGGGATCGATCCGACGGCGGCCCGCCGGCTGACCGCCGCGATGACACGGGCCGGCGCGACCATGGTGCTGGAGCGGCCTCAGACCCCGATCGATTCGCTGGTGCAGGAGCTCTGTCTGCCCGGCAGCTTCACCGGCCAGGGGCTCGCCGTGCTGCGGGGCCGTGCCGCTTTCGAGCCATGGCCGGAAGCCGCCGACGCGCTGCTCGCCCGCATGCGCAACGCATAATCTTGCTACGGAGCAATCAGCCGCTTCACAGAAGCGACACACGGCGATATTATCAATGCCAGCGGGAAGGGAGGGAGTGAACCCAACGGACGTTTCAGGGAGCTCTGGACTGATCACGTGACAGCGACCGCAACATTACCTGGCACTTTTCCGGCGTTGGTCCTCAACGCCGACTTCCGGCCGTTGAGCTACTACCCGCTCTCGCTCTGGAGCTGGCAGGAATCGATCAAGGCCGTGTTCCTCGACCGGGTCAACATCGTCTCCGAGTACGAGCGGCTGGTGCGGAGCCCGAGCATCGAGATGCGGCTGCCGAGCGTCGTCTCGCTCAAAGTCTACGTCAAGCCCGCGCGCTACCCCGCCTTCACGCGCTTCAACGTGTTCCTGCGCGACCGTTTCGCCTGTCAGTATTGCGGCTGCAAGGACGACCTCACCTTCGACCATGTGGTCCCGCGGTCGCAGGGCGGACTGACGCGTTGGGACAACGTGGTGGCCGCGTGCGCGCCGTGCAATCTGAGGAAGGGCGGCCATATGCCGGCCGCGGCCCGGATGCATCCATTCCAGGAGCCGTATCGGCCGACCGTGCACGAGTTGCACCGCAACGGCCGCAAGTTCCCACCCAACTATCTGCACGAGAGCTGGCTCGACTATCTCTATTGGGACACCGAGCTCGAGCCTTGAGGGCCAAAGCGCGGGTCGAGCACATTTCTGGCGGCACGATCGTGAGTTTACCGCGGACCTTCACCGTGTGTTGGATGTCGGGTGGCTGTCGAGCGCCCGGATCACGTCGGGCTCGCTCAGGGCGATCCCGCTTTGGAGATCTTTCGCCTCGAGGTCGTCTGGTGCGAGCCCGGGCAGCACCAGCAGGAGCAACAGGACTGTCCGCATGAGTGAAGCCTCGGGCGATTGAAAGCGCCGACACGTCTTCGACGCCACAAGCCTGGCACGAGACGGCTCGGAGCCGCAAGTTGCGCGCGAGTGCTGTGTCAGTCACGCGAGTGCCGGGCGGATTGTCAGCGACGTGGATTATCAGCGACACCATCGTGCCGGTGGCGCAGTTGACGTACGAGCGGCGGATCGCCTTGATGAGCGCCGTAGTGTCTCGAGGAGCATCGTCCCCTACCATGATCACCCTCGCAGCCGACGTGGGCGGCACCTTCACCGACCTCATCCTCGTCGATACGGCGCGCTCCCTCGTCCTCGTCGACAAGGTGCCGTCGGGCCGGCGGGGCAGCGCCGCGGCAATCGCGCCGGGCATCGGGCGGATCGCTCAGCGCGCCGGTTGCAAGCCCGCCGACATCGGCCTCTTCGTGCACGGTTTCACCGTGCCGACGAACGCCTTCCTGATGCGGACGGGCGCGCGGGCGGTGCTGGTCACCAGCCGGGGCAATGCCGACGTGCTCGAGATCGGCAACCAGCTGCGGCCCAAGACCTACGCCCTCATCCAGACGAAGCCAAAGCCCGTGATCCCGCGCGAGCACGTGGTCGAGGCGGCGGAGCGGATCGATGCGTTCGGCGGCGTGGTGGAGGCGCTGACGGCGGCCGAGACGGCTCGCGTCGTCGCGCGGGCAACGGCGCTGGCGCCCGAATCCATCGCCATCTCGCTGATGTTCTCGTTCCTGCAACCGCAGCACGAGCAGGCACTGGCCGCAGCACTCAAAGCGGCGTTGCCCGAGGTGCCGGTCTATTGCTCGCACGTGGTCAATCCGCAGCTCGAGGAATGGCCGCGGGCATCGACCACCGCGATGGCAGCCTATGTGGGCCCGGTCGTCACGCGCTACGTCGACGAGCTGGAAGCGACGCTCGCCGGGCTGGGCTTTGTTGGCACACTACGCCTGATGCGGTCGGACGGCGGTGTCGCGACCCCGCGGGCGGCGCGCGAGAACCCTGGCCACATGCTGACCTCGGGGCTCGCGGGTGGAGTGATCGCCTCGGTCGAGCTGTGCCGGCGGCTCGGCGTCGAGGGTGCCGTGACACTCGACGTCGGCGGCACGTCGGCCGATTTCTCCGCAATCGTGGGCGGGAAAGCACGCTCGCGCATGTCGCGCATGCTCGATGGCCAGCCGGTGCGGCTGCCCACGATCGACGTGGAGACGATGTCGAACGGCGGCGGCACCATTGCCTGGGTCGATCCGGGCGGGGCTTTGCGGGTCGGACCGTTGTCGGCGGGCGCGGTGCCGGGCCCGGCATGCTATGGCGCGGGCGGCGACAAGCCGACGGTGACCGATGCGGCCGTCGTGCTCGGCTGGCTCGCGCCGGAGGACTATCTCGGCGGCGAGGTGCGCATCGAGCCGGGCCTGGCGCGCAACGTGGTCGAGCGGGAGGTCGCCCGGCCGCTCGGGCTGTCGCTCGAAGATGCCGCCTTCGGCATCATCCGCATCGCCAATGCTCAGCTCGTGCAGTCGATCCGCACGCTCTGCGTCGAGCGGGGCCTGGATGCGCGCGACCTGGCGCTGGTCGCCTTCGGCGGTGCGGGGCCGCTCTACGGCGGGATGATCGCGCGCGACCTCGGCATGGCCGAGGTGATCGTGCCGCGCCATCCGGGTGTGTTTGCGGCGGAAGGCCTGCTCGTGGCCGACATCAAGCACGTGGCGCAAGTGCCATTCCGAGCGGGTGTCGACGGGCTGGATGCGGGGCGCGTCGCAACGACGTTGCGCGAGATGCGGGGGAAGGCCGACGCCGAGCTCGCGTCCGACGGGGTACCAGCCGACCGGCGCGCGTTCCGCTTCCTCGGCGATCTACGCTACATCGGCCAGTTCCACGAGATCCTGGTCGAGCTGCCCGACTACCTTTCGTCCAGCTACGATGCCCAGGTGCTGGCAGCCGCCTTCCACCGCCAGCACGAGGCGACCTACGGCCACGCCGATCCCAAAGCCCCGGTCGAGATCGTGAACCTCAGGATCGAGGCGACGGGCAAGCTCGACACTCCGGCGATTGCCGAGGCGAGCGTGACGCCCTCCGGCAGCCTGCAGGGTGCGCGGCGCAGACGGATCGTGCTGGGCTCCGGCCGCGCGCCGGTCGATGTGCCGATCTATGACCGGGTGAAGCTCGCACCGGGGCAACGGTTCGCCGGTCCCGCCATCGTCACCCAACTCGACACGACGACCGTGGTGCTCGAAGGCCAGAGCGTCGAGGTCGGGCATCACGGCACGCTCAGGATCAGGGAGGGCAAGTGAGCCCACTCACTCCTCCACCCGTCATCCCGGACGCGCGTGGGCGCGAGCCGGGATCTTTGCCGCGAGCACAGTGCTGCAATCGAAGATCCCGGATCGGCCCGATGGCCGTCCGGGATGACGGGTGGTAGTAGACAGTGGAGCACCTCAATGACCCCAATCGACTCGATCAGCCGCGACGTGTTCCAGCACGAGGTGATCTCGGTCGCGGAGGAGATGTCGATGGCGCTCTGCCGCTCGGCCTTCTCTGCGATCATCTGGGACATGATCGACTATGCCTGCGGACTGCTCGATCCCGCGGGCAACACGATCGCACAAGCCCCGACCATACCGGCCCAGCTCGGCATCATGCCGACGGCCTTTCGCTACATGATCAAGGACATTCCCTTGAGCGAGTGGCGCGAGGGCGACGTGATCATCTGCAACGATCCCTATTATGGCTGCACGCACACGCCAGACATCGTGCTGTTCTCGCCGGTCATCCACGATGGCCGGCTGATCGCGATCGCCTCGACCGTCGCGCATCACATCGACGTGGGCGGGCGGGTGCCGGGGTCGGAAGCGGCGACAGCGCTCGAGATCTTCGAGGAGGGGCTGCGCTTCCCGCCTTTGAAGCTGATCGAAGCGGGGCGCCCGAACGAGGCGATCTACAAGATCTTTGCCCGCAACGTGCGCGACCCCAAGGCCTCGACCGGCGATCTGAACGCCCAGGTCGCAGCCTGCCGCACCGGCGAGCGGCGGCTGAAAGAGCTGGCGGCCAAGTACGGCGCCGATGGATTTGCCGCGCTCGTCGCCGCCATGCTCGACTATTCCGAGACCTATGTCAGGAAGGCGCTCCTCGGGGCAGCCGGCACGGCGAGCCGGGCGGAGATCCTGACCGAGGACGACGCCGCGACGGACGAGCCGATGCACCTCGTCTGCGCTGCCCACATCGAGGACGGCGCGCTCACGATCGACTTCACCGGCACGAGCGAGCAGCGCCCCAACGGCCTCAATTGCCCGGTCGCCTCGACCATCTCGATGGTGCACTACGCGGTCAAGGTCACCTTCACGCCCGAGCTGCCGCAGAACGAAGGCTGCAATCGCCCGGTGCGGATCGTCATCCCCGAGGGCACGATCCTCAATCCGCGCGAGCCCGCGGCCGTATCGGTGCGCCACCTGACGCAGCAGGCGGTCGCCGACGTGGTGCTGAAGGCGCTCGCGCCATTGGCGCCCGCGACCGCGTCCGCCGGCTGCCAGATCTCCTTCCCGACCTTCGTCATCGGCGGCTTCGACCGGCGCGAGCAGGTGCGGAGCGCGCGCGGCGGAGCGGCGCCCTACTTCGTCGTCACCGACATCATCGGCGGCGGCATGGGCGGCTCGGCCGGGCAGGACGGCATCAGCGGCGTCGACACCCATGGCGGCAACTGCGCCATCCTTTCCGCCGAGGTGCTGGAGACAACCGGGCCGGTGCGGGTGCTGTCCACGCGGCTGGTGCCGGGTTCTGGTGGGCGCGGCAAGCACGCGGGCGGCATGGCAATCGAGCGCGAGTACGAGATGCTGACCTCGGGGCTGGTCGTCTCGGGCTACACCCAGCAGACGCGTCCCGAGACGGCGCCCTGGCCACTCGCGGGCGGGGAGCAGGGCGGCCTCGCGGCCGTCCATCTGGTCCGGCGCAATGGGCTGGAAGAAAACCTGAAGAGCAAATTCGTGGCGGTGCCCTTGGCCGAGGGCGAACGGCTGCGACTGCGCGCGGCCGGCGGCGCGGGATGGGGGAAGGCGTAGGCGGTGGCGGGGTGGCGGGTGGCGTGGGGGGAGAACCCCTTGTGGGGGGTGTTGCGAATGGGGCGAAACGCCTGGGGCAACGGGTGTTTACCCCACGTCCCCAGCGTTTGGGCAC
>JANNSW010000555.1:0-22125 GCA_031403055.1 Hyphomicrobiaceae bacterium
GCAACATCTGCCGATTGCTGTCGCCGCGCCAGTAGGCGCCGGCGATCTTCATCAGCTTGAAGGAGCTGCCCACATGGCCCGTCGAGGTCATGTGCGGACCGCGGCAGAGGTCCGTCCAGGCGCCTTGGGCATAGATGCGGATGTCGTCGCCCAGGGGAATCGCGTCGATGAGCTCGATCTTATAGGGCTCGCCGCGCTCCTTGAAGAACTGCCTGGCCTTCTCCCGGCTCCAGAGCTGCTTGGTGAATGGCTTGTTGCGCGCGATCACCTCCTTCATCCGCGCCTCGATCCGAGGCAGGTCGTCGGGGTGGAAGGGCTCGGCCTTGTCGAAATCGTAGTAGAAGCCGTCCTCGATCACCGGACCGATCGTCACCTTGGTGTCGGGCCACAGTTCCTGCACGGCTTCTGCGAGGACGTGTGCGCAGTCGTGCCGGATCAGCTCCAGGCACTCGGGATCCTCGCGCTTCAGGAACTTGATCGTGGCGTCGGACTGGATCTTGTCGCCCAGATCCGCGAGCTTGCCGTCGAGCGCCATGGCGACGGTGCGCTTCTCGAGCGACTTGGAGATTTTCGCGGCGATCTCGCGGCCGGTGATGCCGGCCTCATAGGATTTCCGCGCGCCGTCGGGAAATGTGATCGTGATCTCTGGCATGTCGTCCTCGTTCTCTCACTCGCTGCCAACCAAGCAGGTAAGATGATGTGGTGCGGCCCATCACATTCTCGTGGCTTGCTTTGGACCGGCAAGGCCGCGTTCTAGCCGAGGCTCGGGGGAACTGCAACGCGCGACCGGAAACGCGATGCCTTGCTCTCGCCACAACAGCCTAGCTAGAGCAAGCGGCTCCGGCGAACGGAGCCCAGGAACAGTCATGGAGATCGATATGAGTCTGATTCGCACTGTATTCACCCTCGCCTTGGGCGCGACGTTTTCCTTCCCCGCACTCGCCGCCGAGATGGCGACTGGCGACCAGATCAAGGCCGCAATCAGCGGCAACACGGTGCAGGGCGAGATGGTCGCGAGTGGCGCCTATACCGAGCACTACGCCGCCGATGGCATGATCAAGGGCAAGGACTACAAGGGCGCCTGGTCGGTCGAAGCTGACACCATGTGCTTCCAGTACGGCACCGACCCCAAGGGTTGCTGGCAGGTCAGGATCGAGGGCGACAAGGTGGCCTGGGTGAAGGACGGCAAGGACGACGGCACCGGCACGATCGTCGCCGGCAACCCCAACAATTTTTGAGCACCGGCGACCGGCCAGGCCCTGATCATCACGAGCGGTGAGGGCCTGGCAGTTGCGTGACAAACAGCGCGAGGGACGCGACCGGCAGCCCGCGAATCAGCTATTGATATTGGCTGGGGTGGCAGTCATCCTCCGGGGGCTCGTGCGATGGAACACGCTATGGCGACGAACGACGATTTCGACGACGCAGGGGACGTGCTCAACCTGGATTTCCTCGATTCCATGGAGGACGAGGAGTTGCAGGCGTTCGCGGCAATGATCGGGCCGGTGTGGGACCGGATGCAGAAGCTGGGGCCATCCGAGGATCTGTCGCAATTCGCAGCGTTCGGGGCTCTCGTGGAGATCGTGCGCGATCTGGCGGCCGAAATCGATCAGGACGAGGCGGTTGGGGACGACGAAGCCGATCCCGACGAAGACTGATTGCGCGGCAGGGGGCCTACTCGGCAGCGTCGGGCCGACGATGGCGGCCCATGGCCTCGGCGTCAGCTTCCAACTCCTTCAGCGCATCGAGTGTGGGCATCGCCAGCGTGTTGTAGCCGCAATCGACATAATGAACCTCGCCCGTCACCGCGCCCGCCAGGTTCGATAGCAAATAGAGCGCAGCCCCGCCGACCTCATCCAGATGGGGGGTGCGGCGCAGCGGCGCGTGGTCCTTCTGGAAATTGAAGATGGTGCGGGCATCCGAGATGCCGGCGCCGGCGAGCGTGCGCATCGGCCCGGCCGACAGCGCGTTGACGCGGATGCCGGTCGGACCCAGATCGGCCGCCAGATAGCGCACGGAAGCCTCCAGCGCCGCCTTGGCAACTCCCATCACGTTATAGCTCGGGACTACGCGGGTGGACCCGCCGAAGGTGAGAGTCAGCAGCGAGCCGCCAGCGGGCATCAGTGCAGCCGCGCGCTTGGCAATCTCGGTGAAGGAGAAGCAGGAGATCACCATGGTCTGGGTGAAATTGGCGCGGCTGGTGTCGGCGTAACGGCCTTTGAGCTCGTTGCGATCGGAGAAGGCAAGCGCGTGCACCACGAAATCCAGCGAGCCCCAGGTCTTGCCGATCTCACCGAACACAGTGTCGACAGAGGCCAGATCCATCACATCGCAAGGAACGATGATCTCCGATCCGACGGACTTGGCCAACGGAATGGCCCGCCGGCCGAAGGCGTCGCCCTGATAGGTGAAAGCGAGCTTGGCGCCGTGTCCCGCCAGCATGCGGGCGATCCCCCAGGCGATCGAGCGGTCATTGGCGACGCCCATCACGAGCCCGCGCTTTCCTGCCATCAGCGGACCGGGCTTGGCCATATCGATCTCGCTCATCTCGAGCCGTCTCCTTCAATTGCCCGCAGCTGCGCCACGGGCAGTTCTGCAGTCGGTACGGCCACCTTAGGCGCGTTTTGCGACGGGACTAAAGTCAACCTTCGTAACGGCGGAAAACAAGCGTGCCATTGGTGCCGCCAAAGCCGAAGCTGTTGGACATCACGCAATCGAGCCGAACATCGTCCTTGCGCTCGCGCACGATCGGAATGTCGGCGAAAGCGGGATCGAGCTCCTCGATGTTGGCGGACTTGGCGATGAACCCACCCTTCATCATGAGGAGGCAATAAATCGCCTCCTGCACGCCGGCGGCGCCGAGCGAATGACCAGTCAACGACTTGGTGCCGGAGAGTGGGGGAATATCGCGCCCGAACACGGCGCGGATCGCCTCGATCTCCTTCAAGTCGCCGACCGGAGTCGAGGTCGCGTGCGGATTGATGTAGTCGATCTTGTGGCCGAGCCCCTTGCCGTCGAGCCCCTGCATGGCGAGCTTCATGCAACGTGCAGCACCTTCGCCCGAAGGGGCGACCATGTCGAAGCCGTCGGAGGTGGCGCCGTAGCCCGCCACCTCGGCGAGAATGCGGGCGCCGCGTGCCTTGGCATGATCGAGCGCCTCCAGCACCAGCACGCCGGCGCCGCCCGCGATCACGAAGCCGTCGCGGTTGATGTCATAGGCGCGGCTCGCCTTGTCGGGGGTGTCGTTGAAGTGCGACGACATCGCCTGCATGGCGTCGAACAGCACCGACATGGTCCAGTCGAGCTCCTCGCTGCCGCCCGCGAACATCACGTCCTGCTTGCCCCACTGAATGAGCTCGGCCGCATTGCCGATGCAATGGGCCGATGTGGCGCAGGCCGACGAGATCGAGTAGTTGACGCCGTGGATCTTGAAGGGGGTCGCAAGCGTCGCGGAAGCCGTCGACGACATGGATTTCGGCACGTCGAAGGGCCCGACCTTCTTGGGTCCCTTGGTGCGCGTGGTGTCCGCGGCGGCAACGATCGTCGAGGTCGAGGGCCCGCCCGAGCCCATGATGATGCCGGTGCGCTCGTTGGAGACGTCCTTGCCCTCGAGGCCGGAATCGCGGATCGCCTGATCCATGGCGATGTAGTTCCAGGCCGAGCCCGCCGCCATGAAGCGGCGGATCTTGCGATCAATCAGACCCTCCCAGTCGAGTTGGGGCTCGCCGTGGACCTGGCAACGGAAGCCGTAGTCGGCATACTTCTGTGCCTTGCGGATGCCCGACCTGGCTTCGCGCAGCGAGGCGGTGACCTCCTGCGCGTTGTTGCCGATCGAGGAGACGATCCCGAGCCCCGTGACGACAACTCTTCTCATTGCTCAGAACCCCTTCTATCCCACCTCCGCACGGCGCCGGAGCGACCGCTGCCGGCGGCCGGCAGGCCAAAAACCAATTGCCTACTCGGCCGATCCGACGGGCGCGCCGGTCTCGAACAGGCCGACCCGGAGGTCGCTCGCCGTGTAGACGACCGCACCGTCGGCCTTCATCACGCCATCGGCAATGCCGAGCTTCAGCTTGCGCAGGATGACACGCTTCATGTCGATCACGTACTCGACGCGCTTGACGGTGGGAACGACCATGCCCGTGAGCTTGACCTCGCCAACGCCGATCGCCCGCCCTCGCCCTTGCGCCCCGAGCCAGCCGAGGAAGAAACCGGTGAGCTGCCAGAGCGCGTCGAGGCCCAGACAGCCCGGCATCACCGGATCGCCCTTGAAATGACAATCGAAGAACCAGAGGTCGGGGCGGATGGCGAGCTCGGCGACAATCTGCCCCTTGCCGTGCGCGCCGCCCTTCTCGGAGATGCTCGCAATGCGGTCGAACATCAGCATCGGCGGCAATGGCAGCTGCGCATTGCCATGGCCGAACAGCTCGCCCCGCCCGCAGGCGAGAAGATCCTGATATTCATAGCTTTCACGCCGCTCGGCCATCGTCTCTCCGACAAGCATCCGCCCGTTGAGTTGCCGGGCTGATCGCGCTCCGGCCGGGTTTCCTACCACACTTTCCCGGCGGCAACAAAATCCGGAAACCGTTCGCCGCCGCAGGTGGCTCTGGCCACGGCGTACACTCTGCCGCGGCCAGGACTGTTGCAACTTCGCATCGCGTTTTCTAATGTCACTGTGGTCGCATGGGTAGCAGGCACGGCAGTGGCGATGACCTCCAGCAAGCGTAGAGACTTGGTATTGGCGAACCGGCTGAAGACGGCGGGGTTCCGCCCGACCCGGCAGCGCCTGGCGCTCGGCACGTTGCTGTTGGGGGGCTTGGACCGCCACGTCACGGCCGAGCAGCTCTACGAGGAGGCGACGGCGGCAGGCGTGCCGGTGTCGCTCGCAACCGTCTACAACACGCTGCACCAGTTCACCGAGGCGGGGCTGTTGCGCGCCGTCGCGGTCGATGGCTCGAAGACCTATTTCGATACCAACACCTCCGATCATCACCATTTCTATCGCGAGTGGGACGGATCGATCATGGATATCCCCGAGAGCGGCATCCGCATCGCGGGCGTGCCCGATGCGCCCGCCGGCACCGAGATTGCCCGGGTCGATGTGGTGGTCAGGCTGCGCGAGCGGCAAGACGGCTGAGCCGCGCGGGGGATTGCCGGCATGCCGAGGGAGACGCGGGGGTGGGTCGGCGAGGTCGTCGGGTTCTGGTTCGCTGAGCTGAAACCCGAGGACTGGTGGACCAAGAGCACGCGGGTCGATCAGGCGATCATCCGGCGCTTCGCGCCCCTCCACGACCGCTTGGCGCGGGAGGCGGCGCCCGGAAGCTGCACGACAGCGAAGAGTTTTCTCGCCACCGTGCTGGTGCTCGACCAGCTCTCGCGCCACATCTGGCGGGGCCAGCCGAGGGCCTTCGCGCAGGATGATCTGGCTCTGCTGATCGCCAACCGCGCGATCGAGGACGGCTTCGATCATCAGCTTGCCGTCGAGCAGCGGCGGTTCCTCTATCTGCCTTTCGAGCACAGCGAGGATCGCGCGGTGCAGGCGGTTTCGGTCGCCCTGTTCGCCACGCTCGAGGACGCCGATGCGCTCCATTACGCGCAACTGCACAAGGTCATCATCGATCGGTTCGGGCGCTTCCCGCACCGGAATGCGATGCTCGGGCGGGCAACGACAGTGGAGGAGGCCGAGTTCCTGAAGCAGCCGAACTCGTCGTTCTGACGGCGGCGCACGGCTTCCGTGCCAAAGGGGCTTACCCGAATTCCCAACATTGTGCGTTAGCACTGTCGCATTTCCGCCCTTGGCAGAACCGGCCAAATCATGCAATCTCCGTGTCGGGTTTCAACAACGGAAAGGAGGTGATCCAATGTCGAGTGGGATTATCGTGCGGTCGAAGCGGCCAACCACGATCACTGCGATGCTGGAGCTGCCTCTGGCGCTCGCCTGATCACGCCGGATCACCTCTCGACCGGGCATCCGGCCGAGGCACTTCGATCTGCCGATCTCACGGAGGGCCGTGCCTCGAGGCGCGGCCCTTTCCGCTTGCGCAGGTCCGCCTGCTTGCCCTACCGCTCGGGGCAGGCAACGGAGACGAGCCATGCCCGACACCCTGATCGACCATGTCCGAGCGACACTCACCCAGATCGAGGCGGATGGCCTCACCAAGCGCGAGCGGCTGATCGCGACGCCGCAGCGCGCGCACATCGAGGTGGAGAGCGGGGGCAAGCGGCGGACGATGCTCAATCTGTGTGCCAACAACTATCTGGGCCTCGCCGACCATCCAGATGTGATCGCGGCGGCCAAGCAGGCACTCGACGAGCTCGGTTTCGGCATGGCCTCGGTGCGCTTCATCTGCGGGACGCAGACGCTGCATCGCGCGCTCGAATCCCGCATCGCGCGCTATCTCGGCAAAGACGATGCGATCCTGTTCGCGGCCTGCTTCGATGCCAATGGCGGGGTGTTCGAGCCGCTGCTGGGCGAGGAGGATGCGATCATCTCGGATGGGCTCAATCATGCGTCGATCATCGACGGCGTACGGCTCTGCAAGGCCAAGCGCTACCGCTTCGCCAATGGCAACCTGAACGAGCTGGAGGATCGCCTGAAGGAGGCCGACGCGGCCGGAGCGCGGTTCAAGCTGATCGCGACAGATGGCGTGTTCTCGATGGATGGCACTCTGGCCGATCTCAAAGGGATTTCGGCACTCGCGCGGCGCCATGGCGCGACCATTCTGGTCGACGATTGCCATGCAACAGGCTTCATCGGACCGCAAGGCCGCGGCACGCCGCACCGCGCGGGCGTCGCGGCCGACGTCGAGATCGTGACCGGCACGCTCGGCAAGGCGCTCGGCGGCGCCATGGGCGGATACGTCGCCGCGAGCCAGCCGATCATCGACCTGTTGCGCCAGCGGGCGCGGCCCTATCTGTTCTCGAACTCGCTGGCGCCTGCGGTAGCAGCCGGCTCGCTCGCCGCGATCGACATCGCGGAGGCAGCCGACGACCGGCGCGAGCGGCTGTTCCGCCATGCCAAGCGCTTCCGGGCGGGTCTCGAGCAGGCCGGCTTCGCCACGCTTGCCGGGGAGACGCCGATCATCCCGGTGATGCTGGGCGATGCCAAGCTGGCGCAGCGAATGGCGGCAGCGCTCGATGCCCGTGGCATCTATGTGGCCGGGTTCTTCTTCCCCGTGGTGCCCAAAGGCAAGGCGCGCATCCGCACGCAAATGTCGGCGGCCCTGTCGGATGCGGACGTCGAGACGGCGATCGCGGCTTTTGCCGATGCAGGACACGCCGAGGGCGTGATATGAGCCGGCACCCCCCCGGCAGCCCGGTCATTTTACCCTGACCTGCAACAAGACAGGCTGGTGATCGGAGTATTTGAAGCCGAGATCGATCCCCCGCTCCGACACCACCTCGACATTGGGCGAGTGGATGAAACCGTCGATGACCGTCGTGTAGCTCTCTCCCAGGACGTAGGCCTTGTGGACGGTCCTCACCGTTGGCGTCCTGAGGTCAAACGCGAGGCCCCAACCGGCTGGCACCTCGTCCGTCGGGAAATCATGCAGCCAGAACCGGTCCTTCATCTCCGTCCGGTGCGGAAAGTGATCTCTCGCGACCTCCATATTGAAGTCGCCGCCGATAAGTACATGGTTGCCCTTGGCATACTCGCGCTGCGCAAAGACGATAGCCTCGTGCAATTGCTGGCGGCGGACCCGCGCTCCCTCGTCGAAGGCGGCGAGGTGGACATTGATGATCACCCACTCGACCGAGCCGGCGGCAAGCGGCAGCCGCGCGATGTGCATCCGGTAGAACTTGCGCAAGAGTCCGCCGTAGTGAATGTCCTCGAGCGGCAGCGGCTCGATCGCGGCGCTCGCCATGTGCCGCCGGCTGTAGATCGCGGTGCCGTGCTCGATGCGGAGCGGCGGGGGCAGCAGCTTCGTCGCGATATCCGCCTCGTAGGTCTCGTCATAGCCTTGGAAACGCTGCGCGAGTGCGCCGCGAACATCGTGCCAGTAGTTGAGCCAGCTCGAGACCGCGATCTCCTGCAGGAGAAACACGTCGGCGTCGATCCGCCCGAGCTCACGCCTGATGCCGTCGATGTTCTTGCCGACATCGGAACGCCGGAGCGGCAGAGTGTGGGTCCCGCCGTCGGCGACGAAATCCGATTCTTCGCCGAGCCCGCCATAGCCGAGGTTCCAGGTCACGAGTGAAAGCTCGAACCCGGCGAGCGGCCGCTTCGTGCTGCGCGTGACCGGAGCCTCGCCTCGGCTCGACTGCGAGGACCGGTTGGCGATCGTGACCGCGCAGCCGTAGACGATGAGTGCCACGGCGGAATAGAGAACGATTTTTAGAATCATGGACTTCACTCTTGATGCACGCGATATCGGGCTGCGCGCGAGCGCTAGTGTTTTGACTCATTCATTTGGTACCCCAAATGAATGGCCAGCCCACTAGCCAACTCTTTGTTTGTGTTCCGTCTTTCCATTCATTGATCCAGCTTCGCCGGAATCGAATGAATGGGACGGAACACTAGTTCCCCAGTCTCGCCGCAACGCGCCGCTCGAGCTTGCGAAGCGCCACCTCCAAGTTTGCTGCATTGTCGAGCTCGGGCATCCAGACCTCCAGATCCGCGGTGTGAATTGTCCGGATGCTGTTGTCGCGCGCCCATTCGTGCCCCATGCGCCGGCCGACCAAGCATAGCCGCGTCAATTGCTCGGACCCGTCCTGCAGGCCGTGCTTGCGGACGAGCCGCAGAACGCCCTCGTTCCAGCTCGGCTCGCCCGGGAAGCAGAAGATCAGCCCGGACGTGCACCTGCCGGTCCAGAACCGGAAGTACCACTTCTTGTGCGTTCCGTCCTGGAAGCTGAGGCCATTGGCCGGCGCGAGCCTGCCCTTGCAGGTGGCCGACTCCTGCGAAGCCGCGGGATGCGGGACAGCACCGATCGCGACCGACAACAGCAGACCGAAGAGCAGGAAAAGACCACCCGATAAAAACTTGTGCCGCATCCGCCCCACCTCGCGCGTGTTTGCTCTTACTCTCACCATGCGATCCGGCTTCCTCATCTCCGCCCGAACCAGCGCCCATGGATCGCCTGCGCTGCGACAATGCCGATCCAGACGAAGGCAACGCGGTAGAACACGTAGCAGATGACGCCGACGAGCAGCATCCGCACGGCGAATCTCAGATCCGGCCAACTGAGCGGCCATGGCTGGAGGGATGCCGCCCGGGACCGCACCTCCTCGATGGAGAGGCCGAAGTAAGAGGAGACGCGGCGACCCTGCTCGGCGGAAGCATTGAGCGCGGCGAGAACCCGCTTCTGGGATTCGTCGGCCGTCGATCGGAGCACATAGCCGAGCGTCGCAGAGACGATGCTGAGCATGATCAGAATCGCCGGCGTCCCGAGCAGGGACTGGGGATCGGAAAATTGATCGAAGGCGAAGTATTTCTTCAGCTTGGCGATTAAGTTGAACAGCCAGTCCGTCAGGTCGGGGATGCTGAAGTCGGGGATGCGTCCCAGTGCCGACGAAATGTCGAGAAACACGAAATCGAAGACATTGCCGAACTCGACATCGCGCAGATAGACGTTCTGGATGCGCATCAGGAAGCCCATGACGAACGCGATCACGGTAATGAAAACGCATGGCGCGAAGATCGGCTCGAGGTACTCGAAGCCAAAGCGCTTGCGCGGGTCGCTCGAGTTGAGGTCGAGGACGAGCTGTACGCCGAAGCGCCCCTGATTCAACTCGTAGATCGTAATCGTGAGCGCCAGCACGAAGCCGAAATAGGCGAACAGCAGGCCCGACAGGAGGCTGAGGAGTGCGTAGTTGTAGGCCGAGAACACGTAATTGAAGGCCAGCGACGGCTTCACAGTGTCAGGTGCCAGCGCCGCGAGGCCGGCGACGTTACCGAAGCTGGCGGCAATCGACCAGTCGTTCTCCTGGCCCGTGAGGCTGCAACCCGACGAGCGGAACTGCTCGAGGATCAACTGGGGCACCAGCTCCATCCGGGTGATGGAATGCTGGACGCCGCCGAGCGCAACCTCGAGCTCGAGCGGCAAGTGCACGACGCACCACCAGTCCCGCACCATCACCGCGGCGACGATCAGGAAGAGCGGCACGCCGAGGAAGAGAAAGTTGCGCCAAAGCCGGTCGAGAATGGGCCCCACGTCCTCGACCGGCGAGGACCAGTCCGGGCGCACGAGCATGCGGCTCGCTGCCAGCCGCTCGAACACACTCCGCGCGCTCTGGATCGAGACGAGCGAGAAGAACACCGTGAAGGGGAACAACAGCATCAATGCCGGCCACCAGTTGATGGCATAGACGTAGCCGACCTGCTTGACGATGCACTTGACTTGCGTAGGTCCTCCCGGCCCGCAGACCGTGTTGCCGTCAGTCGGCATCAGATAGGCGATGTCGCCGAGCGTCGAGAACTGAGTTGCAGCAATAAACGGCAGCAAGCCCAGCATGAAAACGATCAGCGCCGCACGGAACGGATCGACGTGCCAGAATGCGTGGAAAGCACGCAGTACCCGCCCCATGCTACGCCCCACAATTGCGCTCAGCCTTTGCGCTCAGCCGTCTCCTGCCCCGATGGCTCGACTTGGCAAGTTCCATCCTACAAGCATAGCACGTAACGGGGGACGCAACATCAGCACCGCGCGCGCCAAGACGCTCTGCATGCTATGGATACCGCCATGAACCTGCAACCCGACGAGACCTATGAGTTCAGGCGCGGCCAGGGCAGCGTGCTGGTGATCGCGTGCGGGGCGCTGGCGCGCGAGATCGTGGCGTTGATCGAGCTGAACGGCTGGAGCCATCTCGACGTCACCTGCCTGCCCGCCATCTGGCACAATACGCCGGAGAAGATCCCCGAGGGCGTGCGCGACAAGATCCGGGCGGCGCGGGGCAAGTACGAGACGATCCTGGTTGCCTATGGCGACTGCGGCACTGGGGGGCTGCTCGACACGGTGCTCGCGGCGGAAGGCGTCGAGCGGATCGAGGGGCCACACTGCTATTCGTTTTTTACAGGCAATGTGGCGTTCGCGGCCCGCGCCGAGGAGGAGGACCTGACGGCGTTCTTCCTTACCGACTATCTCGCCCGACACTTCGACAAGCTGATCTGGGACACCTACAGCCTCGACCGGGACGGCATGCGCGACATGATGTTCGGCCACTACACCAAGGTCGTCTATCTGGCGCAGAGGGAGGACGAGGGGCTGGAGGCAAAGGCGCGCGATGCAGCGCGTAAGCTGGGCCTCGCCTACGAGCGGCGCCTGACCGGCTATGGCGAGCTGGCGACCACGCTCGAGCGTCAACAGCGAGGCTCGGCCGGATGACCTGCAATCCAACCCACGGACGGTCGAGCTCGGCCTAGTGTTCTGACTCATTCATTCAGTACCCTAAATGAATGGCCAGCCCACTAGCCAACTCTTTGTTTGTGTTCCGTCTTTCCATTCATTGATCCAGCTTCGCCGGAATCGAATGAATGGGCCGGAACACTAAGCAGACTTTCGTTGGAAGACCAACGAATGCCTGCTTGGATTTTTTTGTTTTCGCAGAGTTTTATCGCCAAACCGGGAAGACCACTTTGGCGAACTCTGCTTAGCGCGCCGCCTCTGTCGCGCCGATGAACTGCAGCACGACCGAGCGCCGGTCGGAGCGCATGCGGTGCTCGATCAGATAGACGGCTTGCCAGGTCCCGAGCGCAAGACGGCCCGCGACCACGGGAATGCTGAGGCTGAGCGAGGACAGCATCGCCCTGATGTGTGCCGGCATATCGCCCAACAGGTCGCTGCGCTGCTGCCTGCCCAGGCCCTCCGCAGCCAATCGCGACAACATTGCCAGCAGATCGGACTGGACCGCCGGATCGTTGCTCTCCTGGATGGTGAGGCAAGCTGACGCATGGCGCACGAACAGCGTCAGCAGCCCTTCACCGGCGCCGATCTCGGTGAGCCAGCCGGTCAGCCCTTCCGTGATGTCGTTGAGGACGGAGCCGGCGGTAGGGAAATCGAGCTCATGACGTGTTGTCGTCAGCGAGACCATGGTGCGTCCGCCTAGCTTGCCATGCGCGCGGTCAGAGCGGCGTCGTCTGCCCGTTGTCGCGGTTCAGGTCGTCGACCAAAGCCTTGAACCGGCGAATGAGCTTCTCGACGAAACTCATGGCTTTGTCCACCTCGGCTTCCGAGGGTAAAATCAGCGTGGGAGCCGCTGCGTTGCCGGCCGCTGCGCCGGCGATACGGGCCTGCTCCAGCTCCTCGGTCAAGGCCAGGTTCTCATTGGTGAGGCGATCGATCTCGGCTTGCAGCTTGAGCGTGTCGTCGCTGGCCGCCTTGCACGCGAGCTCGGTGCCTTCGGGCCGGCACATGGCGATGACGCCGGTCTCGGTGTCGAGTCGAGCGAACCCCTCGCCCGAAGGCGACATCATGTAGCGTCCACCCTGATCGGCTGCCATCGCGGATGCCGCACACAAGCTCGAGGCGAGCATCGCCACAATCACCATCGGTCGCATCGGTCACTCCATCAACTTGCCGCTCCGGCTCAGCTTGCCGCTCCGGGCGCCCAGCCGCTGGGCGCATTCGAAGGTGGCGAGGAACGATGACCATACCATGGCTCGTGTGCCGCGCGACTGCAAGACCGGATGCTTGCGAGGTGCCGAGCCTGTGCGCCAGAATGCATTGCGATCCGGTCGAGTCGGGCCGGGCGCTCTGGAATCTCGTCTGGTCGCATTTTCTTTCGACGAGCCGGGGGCTGCTTCGCCGGAAAACGCGCCAGCTCGACAGCCGATTTCACATTAAATCTCCGCCTGATGGATGGTTTTGATCAGGATCGTCATTAATATGTATCAATAAGCTATTGTCATTAATCTTATGTTTACCGTTCACTGCGAGTTTCCAGCATGAACGGTCCGCGTTCCGTGCACGCATCCGGACCCCACCTGTCCCAATGGCCCGAGGCTGGCCACAGGGGCGATCGAGACGGACTTGAGAGCACGAGGAACTGGCATGACCCTCAACAATCGAGCCCTGGAGGCAACGGTGGACGGCTCCGCAACGCCGGCATCCGGCGGCACTGGAATGAGCGAGATCGCAGGCGTGCTGCATGAGATCACATCGAGGCTGGGCTCGGCTGCGAGCTGGCTGCCAGGCGAAGCGGCCGAGATGCGCGTCAGCATCGCGCGAATCGCAAGCCAGGTGAAGCTGGCGCGCGGCGAGGTTCCCCACCATCTCGCCGAGGCCTTCAGCCAAATCGACCGGCAATTGCAGCGTTTGACGGGCGAGGCCTCGGTGATCCAGGTGGCTGTTGCGGAGTCGAAGGGTGCGCCGCCGATGTTCCAGACGCCGGCCGCGCCAGCATCGCTGCTCGCCGATAGCGCCGGTGCTGGCGACGAACGCCGGCTCGACCGCGTCTTTGCCTCCTTTGCATCCGGCTTTCCGCATTCCGCAAAGCCTGCCGCCGTCGATATGCGCCAGCGTTCCGCCAGCGCGAAACCGGTCAAGGCGCCTCCCGCCATCCACACCCATGATCAATCGTGGCAGGACGCGATGGCGCCGTCCGCAACGCCCATGGTCGCACCCGATGCTCCCGCACTGACCGGCGAGCTGGATTGGCACGAGGCGGCCGACTGGGTTGCCGACGAGCCGCCTGCCGTCGACATCAATGTCGAGCCGGTCCTGGTGCCGGACCTGCCGCTCTCACTCGGCGGCTTCGCAGCGCCGGCGGAACCGGTTGTGGCCGTGGCGGTCTCGTTGCCGGTCGCAACCCTCGAGGCGGCACGCCCGGTCGCCGCCTTGTTGCCCGCAATGCTCGAGCGGGAATCGGTTGCCGACTTCGACCGCTTGTGCGCGCGGATCGAGGAGCTGGAGGACAAGATCGACAGTGCCATCCTCCGGCACGGCGAAGCCGAGGCGATCCGCCTGCTCGAATCCCATCTGGACGAGCTCAGAAGCGAGCTCGGTCAGGTCGCTTCCGACCTAGCCGCGCTCGTCGAGCTCGAGCAGGAGCACTCCGCGCGCCCAGTCATGGCGCCAGCCCCAGTCGACTATGCCCGAATTGCCGAAATGATCGCAGCCTCATCCGCCAATCTGCGCGACGACATTGCCGTGCGGGTACCCAAGCTGGTGGACGAGGCGGCACATCGCGTCGGCCATCAACTGATCCAGCGCATCCCGCAGGCGCCGCCAGCTGCCGCGCTCGACACCCGGCGGATCGAGGGGATCGAGCAGATGCTCAGCCAGTTCGTGGCCGAGCAAAGACGTGCCGCCAAAGCCGATGATACGTCCGCCATTCTGCACTCGGTACACGAGATGGTCGGATCGCTGTCGCAGCGCATCGAGGCGCTCGAGAACGCCCTGATCGCTGCCGACGAGGCCTATTCGGAAGCCTCTGTGGTCTCGCGGCAGCCGGTCGCCCCCTCGCCCCGTCCCGCCGCCGATCAGACCCGTTACTATCCCGAGCCGCAACACCAGGCTGCATCACCCGCGATCGCCCAGCTTCGCACCATTACTCCGGAAGCCGCCGAGGTCGAGCTGCGGATCGGCCGCAATGGAGGCGATGCCCATGGCATCGAGCCCGCGCCGGCCGCATCCAACCGTCCACAGGGCCGCGACGACCTGATGGCCTCTGCACGCCGTGCGGCCCAGGCGGCGGCGGCTGCCCAGGCGGCGGCCGAGGCGGCCCAGCCCAAGCCGTCCCGCTGGAGTCCCGGCGACAAGGCGACGCCGGCGGCCTTGCGCTCGATGCTGTCGTTCGAAAAGGCGAGTCCGCGCCCGGTGCTGCTCGTCGCGGTGGTCGCGCTGGTGATCGCCGGCCTTGCCATGCTCTACGGCCAGATGACCCGCAAGCCCCAGGCTCCCACCATCGTAATCGAGCAGCCGCTTGCTGCCGATGAGGTGCCCGAGCTGGCTCCCCAGGCGCTGCAGGGCGAGGGGGCCGCCGGAGCGCCGGCGCTAACGACCACCGACACGACGCCCAAGACCGAGCAGGCCGAGCCCTTGGCCAACTCCACCGGCAAGACGTCGAAGCAGAAGAGTGGCGAGGACGCCAAGCCACAGAAGACGAAGAAGAAGGCCACGACAGGAGCGCTGCCCGGAGATGACGGGGACCCGCTCGCCTTCAATGGCGAGGAAGGTGGCGGCGAGACGGGCGATGCCTCGGAAGTCACACCTGGACCCGAGGCCGCGGCCGATCCGGGGATCGCAACCGAGGACGGCCTGTTTGCGGCCACCCCAGTCTCGCTCGGCGAGCCGGAAGCGCCCGGCGCGATCGCAGCCGAGACCGCGGACGACGACCTTCCCCCCGCTGCCATCGCCCCGCTCGCCATCCGGGTCAAGGCTGTGGAGGGCGATCCAGCAGCCCAGCTGCTGATCGGAGCACGGCTGACGTCAGGCTTGAACGGCACCGAACCCGACCATGCAGCCGCCGCCGTCTGGTTCCAGCGCTCGGCGAGTGCGGGATATGCGCCGGCCCAGTACCAGCTCGCCACCAGCTACGAGCGGGGCAAGGGCGTCGAGAAGGACATTGCCCGCGCTCAGACCTGGTACCGCCGCGCCGCCGAGCAGGGCAATGTGCGCGCCATGCACAATCTGGCGGTGCTCGGCGTTTCGCAACCAGGCGTCGCGCCAGACTACGCCGGCTCGCTCGTGTGGTTCCAGAAGGCGGCCGAGTATGGCCTGGTTGACAGCCAGTTCAACCTCGCTCTGCTCTACGCCAACGGACTGGGTGTCAAGCGCAACGGCATTGAGTCCTATCGCTGGTTCGCTCTCGCCGCCGCCGGCGGCGACCAGGAAGCCACCAAGCGCAAGCAAGAGGTCCACGCTCGCCTGTCGCCCGATGTCATCGCCAAGGCTGAAAAGCTCATTCGCGCCTTCAAGGCCAAGACTGCCATCAGCGCCGTGAACGTGGCCGCGAGCGAGGAAGAGATCATCGCCGAGACCGCTCCAACCCTTCCCGCGAGCGACCCCGGCCTCAGCGCCGCCGAGATCAGCATGGTGCAGGGCCTGCTCGGCAAGCTCGGCTACGATGTCGGCACCCAGGACGGCGTGCTCGGCTCGGGCACGCGGACCGCGATCAGCACGTTCGAGCAGAAGAGCGGCCTGCCGGTGACGGGCGGGATCTCGACCGAGCTGATCCGCGCCCTGAAGCAGCAGGCCGGCTGAGACTGAGTTGCAGAATGATTGACCCCTGCGGGATCAATCATTCTGCGTTCCGGCGCTCGCTGCCTTCGGCCCTTGGCCGCGCGACCCGCGGATATGGCCAGGAGTCTTTGTTTCCGCGGGTCGGTATGAGACGGCGCGGCGAATGGTGCGGCGTGACCGCCCATTCGCGACCTGCCCAACGGCTTGATGCTCCGCTCGTCGCGTCATTGTACTGAAGCGGACCTTCGCCCATACTCGGGCTCACTCGGCAACACGGGGGAGCGCGTATGGGTGAGGTGGTCGGGCTCAAGTATCGCGCGTTCCTCTCCTACGCGCACAAGGATGCGGCCTGGGCGCGCTGGCTGCACCGGAGCCTCGAGGGCTTCCGGATCGACAAGGACCTCTCCGCCCGGCCGGGCGTGGGCAAGTCGCTCCGCCCCATCTTCAAGGACCGGGAGGAGTTCACGGGCGGGCATACGCTCGGCGAGGCGACCGTCGCCGCGCTCGATCAGTCCGCCGCCCTGATCGTGCTGTGCTCGACGATCGCCGCCGGACGCCCCGCCGTCAACGAGGAGGTGCGCGTCTTCCGCTCCCGCCACCCCGGCCGCCCCGTCATCCCGGTCATCGTCGAGGGCTCGGCACCCGGCAACTTCCCGCCCGCGCTGCGCTTTGCCCTCGATGCGGCGGGACAGGTCACGACCCAAGAGATCACCTTCCTCGGCCCCGACCTGCGCGACGCGGCCGACGGCAAGAGCCTCGGCCTCGCCAAGGTCGTCGCCGGCCTGACGGGCCTCGCCGCCGACGACATCTACCGCCGGGCCGAGAGGGCGCGGCGGCAGCAGAGTCGCGTCCGCATGGCGATTGCCGGCGTGTTCCTCGCCGTCGCCGCGGGCGGCGGGTTTTTCGCGTGGCAGAACCACCAGAAGCAACAGACGCTTTCCGAGATCGAGGCGCTGGTCGCGAGATACAGCCCCGTGTCCAGTGCCGAGGCCGCGCCAGGTGCGGGACAGGGACTTGCGGAGGCCATCACCGCCATCGCCCAGGGTGCGGCCACCGACCCGCGCTATAGGGAGGCGCTCGATCTCCTCAAAGCCGGCAAGCCGAAGGAGGCCGAGCCGCTGCTCGCCGCCGTCGCCGCCGACAAGAAGAAGCGCGCCGCGACTGAGAGCAAGGAAGCCGCCGACGCCTACCGCAACCTCGCCGCGATCAAGGCGGTGAGCGATCCCAGGAGCGCGCGCGAGGCCTATGCCGAGGCGGCCAAGCTCGATCCCGATCATGTGGAAGGGATGATTCGGCACTGCTGGTTCCAGATGGAGGCGGGCAATCTCGCCGAGGCGGAGAGCGCCTGCCGCCGCGTGGTCGCCATCGGCAAGGCCGGCACGGATGACCGGAATCTCTACTGGGCGCGGCTCGTGCTGGGCGATATCGAAAGCGCACGCGGTGATCTCGTCCGGGCGCGGGCGACCTATGACGAGGCCCGCGCCATCGCCCAGCGCCTCGCCGACGCCGACAAGGGCAATGCCGGATGGCAGCGGGACCTCATGACGTCTCACTGGAATCTGGCGGCTGCTGGAGACGAGCCGCGACGGCATTTCGAAGAGGTTGTGCGCATCCTGCGGGACATGAACGCGCGCGGCATCCTGGCGCCGGTCGACGAGAAGTGGCTGCCGATGGCAGAAGAGGAGCTAGCGAAGCTCGCACCGTGACCTATCCACCCGTTTCCCCGGACGGGCGAAGCCCGATCCGGGGCCCAGGGGCCGGGTGGCGAGGCGGAGGCTGGGCCTCCTGGGTCCCGGATCGCGCTTGCAGCGCGTCCGGGAAGACGGGTGGGGGGAGAGGTCCGTTTCCCCGGAAGCCGCGGTACGCGACACTCCGGGGCCCAGGGGCCGGGTGGCGAGGCGGAGGCTGGGCTTCCTGGGTCCCGGATCGCGCTTCGCGAGGCCGGGAAGGCGGAGGAGAGAGAGTTCCGTTTCCCCGGACGGGCGAAGCCCGATCCGGGGCCCAGGGGCTGGGTGGCGAGGCGGAGGTTGGGATTCCTGGGTCCCGGATCGCGCTTGCAGCGCGTCCGGGAAGACGGAGGAGAGAGAGTTCCGTCTCCCCGGACGGGCGAAGCCCGATCCGGGGTCCAGGAGTCGGGTGGCGAGGCGGAGGCTGGGATTCCTGGGTCCCGGATCGCGCTTGCAGCGCGTCCGGGAAGACGGGAAATGCTGGGCTTCGCCCGGCGGACGGCCGGGCTCTGTAGGGGCGCTCCGCGCGGTCGCCCGGCCACGGGTGCGGAGTGGAAGCGGGCGACCTGCCGGTCGCCGCTACGTTATCGACGTGGTCGAACAATTTATCCCCGGCGACGAGACCTGCCCTACACTTCCCCCATCGCCAGCCGATAGCGGGACGTCGTCGCGACCGTCGCTCGATGGGGCTGGTGGCGGTGGCGGCCGGGAGTGCGGGGCGAACGGACCCCGTGCCCGGCGTGCTCCGGTGGTCTGCCCTCTGGGACGGGCGCGGGTAACCGCGTTGCGGTCCGGGTGCCTTAGGAGGCTAGGTTTGCTCAGGCTCGCGAGAACAAGAGCAACGGAAGAAGCAGGCCCGGAGTGAGAAGTCGCCATAACGCGAGCGCCGAAGGGCTGCTCAAAAAACATACAACGCAGCGCTTCGGCGCCCGCGTCCCCGTTGGATCCCGGAGCCCGCGCGTCGTGACGCGGCGGGAGCAAATCGCGTGCGTGGTCGGTGGTGGTTGCATTCTTGCCGGGCAGGCAGGAGACCCCTCCCACTCACCATCACACGGTGACACGGGATGACGGGAACCAGATGAATGGGTCGGAACACCGGCTCGCCCGCAATGCCACGCACCCGGCATGCTGGCCTTGCGCTTCGCGACGTACTCCCTGAGTGCCTCGTCGACTCCCCGATCGATCGGCGGAGCCCTCAGTCCGGCCTACGCATCTCACCTCATCGCATCGATCGCCTTGCGGAAGGTCAGCCTCGCCTTCTGGAACTCGGATCCGTAGTGCCCGCTCGGCTTCTCGTAGTAGCCCGCCCGCGAGATCCTGTAGCCGCCCTTCTGGTGCAGGCCGCCCAACAACTCGGCCATCTTCAAGGCCATCAGATTCGGATTGACGATCGCAATCTCGGGGGCTTCCCCGCCGCGCATCAGATAGCGCTGGTAGCAGGCCGCGACGATGGTGCAACCCATGATGATCGTGTCGGAGTTGGTCTCCTTGATCACGCGGCGGCAGGTCTCGATGGTGTCGCGGGCGACGCGGTCTGGATCGCCGACCATGTCCTTGACGTACCACTCGATGGTCCTGACGCCGCGGCAATAGCCGTCGAGACCATAGAGACGGGTCAGATCCTCGATGTAGGGCGCGGCTTTATGGTGGTCGGTGACGACCGTGTAGAAATGCCCGAAATGGGGAGCGAGCGACATGGAGGCTTCGAGCGGGCCGATCACGGGGATGTCGACCAGCTCGCGCGCGGTGCGGACGCCGGGATCGTAGCAGCAGCCGACGATGACGGCGTCGAAGCCCGCCTCCTCGTCCTGCATGATGCGCTCGAACAGCACGCTCTCCATCAGGTGCTTGGAGTAGAAGTAGTCGATATCGGGCGGGCAGGCGTCCATGTGGGTGATGTGCAGCTCGGTTCCGTCGGCCGCGTAGTGCATCAGCGTCTCGCGGATGATGTCATCATAGGCGCGGGTGCCGAAGGGATTGATGAAGTCGATTTTCAGGGGCATAGGGGGCTCCGTCCGATCTTCCACGGATCGACAATCACCAATCCACAGCTCGAGAAGTGCCGAACATTGCGTGTCGCCAACTGCATTCCACGTGAACGCACGATCGAGGCAATCAATGCGTCAAAATCATCAATCGGCTGACCTGTGCTTTTGAGGTGTGTCGTGATTTGCGAGTAATGCGCCGCTGCCGCGCTATCGAAAGGCAAGATACGACCTGCAAACAGCGCAAGAACTCCCTTCGCAGCGCTCTCGAGCGCATGCCTTCGGCGCCCTCGCGGAAGGCGCTCCACACCGATCAGTATCTCCGCCTCGCAAACGGCCGTCGTGAACAGATTTGCGATCCGCTGGCCCAGAAACCACGCGTGCGCAACCGGATCGGGAGTTGATCGCATTTCCTCGGACAAGACGTTGGTGTCGACGACAATCATCTGAAGGAGGGTAGCTTGCGGGTTCGGACGCGGGAACGTGGCGGGATGTCCAGCTCTAGGCCGCCTACCGGCTCAACTATGGCACGAATGGCATCGCCCATGTTCCCGGGTACGATGGTGGTCCCAGCTTTCGCCCGTTCCAGCACCTCGCGCAGGATCTCGCGTGCCTCGGCCTCCATGGATCGGCCATGCTCGCTGGCGCGCGCCTTCAGCCGCTCCTTCAGCTCGTCATCAACATTGCGGATCGTGATCGTCGTCATGGCCGTACTCCGTCTCGATGTCGCGCTGAGCATAGCGCGCAGGCCGCGCCTTCACCACCTCCGGTGCTCGTCGTTGTTGGCCCGGAGCGTCGGGCGGTCGAGGCGGAGCTGGTCGAGGTCGAGGTCGGGCTTCTCGCCGGTCAGATGTTGCGCGATCGACTTGCCAGACAGCGGTCCGGCGAGATTGCCGAAGACATGGCCCGCATTGAGCACCAGCCCCTCGATCTGGGGCACATCGCCCAGGATCGGCAGCGCATCCGGCGTCTGCGGCAGCAGACCCGCCCAGACCCGCTCAATGGCGAGCGACTTGATGGCGGGCAGTGCGTCGGACAGCGCCGCGAGTGTCATGGCAATACCGGCAACAGTCGGCCGGTCATCCAGGCCAGGGAAATCCATGGGGCAGCCGAGCAGCACGCGACCGTCCTTGCGCTGCACGGCCAGCTCCAGGAACTCGATCCCGGGAAAGGTCTTCTCAAGGGGATGGGTCGAGCCCTCGTCGGTGTAGCCGTCGATATCGCGGAAGAAGGCGTATTGCTTGACGGCCGTCGGACCGTAGAGCAGCGGCTCGAACCGGAAGGGCGCGGGCTCCGTCTCGACGACCTGCAGCCGCATGGGCGTGATCGGGACCTTGACGCCGTGAGCCTCGAGCAGCTTCGGCGTCCACGAGCCACAGGCGAGCACCACGCGGTCCGCCCGATGCTCGCCCTTCGCCGTTTTGACTCCGCGACATCGTCCGCCCTCGACGATCAGCGCCTCGACCTTCTCGCCGAAGAGCATCGTCGCACCGTTGCGCCGCGCGCCTTCGGCCAGCGCCTCGCAGAGCTTCGTCGTGTGCTGGTGTGCGTCGAGGGGGTTGTATGTGGCCCCGACCACGTGGGGCGCGAGGATCGGGCAATGCTCGAGCGCGCCCTTGGCGTCCAGGTACTCCATCGGCAGGCCGGCCTGCCTGCGCTCGGCAACGAAGTTCTTGAAGAGCGGCTCGAGGGCAGGATCGAAGAAGTAGAACATGCCGCCCGACGCGCGGAAATCCCAGCCTTCCAGCTCGGTGGCGAGCTGGTCCGACAGCTTGCGGCCCATCAGGCCGATCTCCATCTGCACGCCGGCCTTGCGGGTGTGCAGCCACTGGTAGCCGGGATTGCGGCCAGAGGCGCCCCAGCCGGGTGACTCGCCATCGATCAGCGTAACCTTCACGCCCTTCTTGCTCAGGAAGTACGCCGTCGAAGCACCGACGATACCGGCGCCGACCACAATGACATCGGGCTTCGTGCTCATGGCGTTCCCCGGGTCGCGTCGAACAAGGTTTTCAGATGGAAGTTGGGACGCGTGTCGATGCAGAGCCGCTTCCAGGAGAGGTATTCCTCCACGCCCGACATGCCGAGCTCGCGGCCCAGACCCGAAAGATGCCGGCCACCGAAGGACGTCTCAGCGTGGCGGATGTAGTGGGTGTTGATCCAGATGTCGGCGACGTCGAGCCGGCGCGCCATCCGCAGCGCGCGGGAGATGTCCTGCGACCAGATCGAGCCGCCGAGGCCGTAGGGCGTGCCATTGGCGATCCTGAGCGCCTCGGCCTCGTCCTTGAATGTCAG
>JANNSW010000556.1:0-11087 GCA_031403055.1 Hyphomicrobiaceae bacterium
CGACATTGTGGATCTCGATCCCGACCGAGCGCGAGTTGATATCGTCCTCGCCGGCCCAGTGCGACTCGCCCGCATGCCAGGCGCGCTTGGCTTCCTCGACCATCTGGGTGACGCTCCCCGCCTCGTCGATCAGGTAATGGCAGGAGACCTTGGAATCGGGAAAGCAGAGCCAACGCAGCGCTTCTTCCGCGGTGCGCGTGCCGGTGTAGTGGAGGACCAGCATGTCCGGTCCCGCCACAGCGCGGCGCGGCTCGAGGTTGGGCGAGGGGTGGTGGCGGATGGGCGGAGGCATCGGGGGCTTGTAGCGGGATGGCGGCGGAGGGGGAAGGGTGGGCTGCCGGGCAGGGCTACCAGATCGCCTGAGCACCGAGCGTCGCCAGCTTCGGATCGGCCATGACGATCGCGAGGCCCTCGATCATGGCCTGAGCGGCCAACAGCCGGTCGCGGTGGGCGGCTGCGGCCGCGCGGTTGCGAGCCGCGGGCAGCCGCTGGGTTCGTTGAGCTCGCCGAACCTCGCCGCGCCGGTGCCATTCGTCCACTCGCCGACGTTGATGAAGGAGCGGGCCGCTGAGTTGGTGGTCATGAACGGCCCTGGTTGATTTCGACGCGAGAGAGCTTTAGAGGCCGGATCGTCGCTATCCGCTCGAAATCTCGATCGCAATGCATCAATGTGCAATCGTGGTCGAGACACATCTGAGCGATAAGGCAATCGATGGTGCTTCGGGGGGTGACGGCAAGCCGCTGTAAATCGAAGTAGATGCGAGCCGCCTTGACGAAGAGCTGAGGTTCAACGTCGATATAAATGAGCGCTTGAAAAGCCTTCTCCATTCGTCCCCACTCTTTTAGGTCCCTCGTTCCTTGCAGTACTTCACACTTTACAAAGCCGTTCGTCGCGACGGTCTCTTCCCCAACCAATTCACGGAGGTGCCGCGCGGCTTGCTTTGTGTGATCCCGATAGACGGAGATCCAGATGGTGGTATCAATCAGGATCACCGTTCCCAGCCCTCAATTTCTTGTGATCGTAGTCGTCACGCAGACGCACCTTCCCGACGAGATCGAGCATGGCATCGATCGGCCGGCGCTGCTTCGCCAAGACATCTTCCAGGACCTGCCGAACGAGAACCTCCGGGTTTTGCTCGCCCTTCAATTTGGCTACTTCCTGCAAGAGCTTTTCGTCGACCGTTACGTTGATGCCCATAGGTCATCTCCTCTTTCGTGAACACTACTCCTAACCGGCGACCGATCGCAAAACGTCGAACCGCCGTGCCCAATAGGGTGCGCCAATCAGCAGCGCTGCCACCATCGCAAATATACCTGCCAGCAGAATGACGATGCCCTTATAGAATACGTATTTAGTCAAAATGTCCGTCCGCCTCTCGAACCTATCGATGCCTTTTCGGAGCTTGGATTGCATTTGCTCGATCTGAGCGACGGAGGAGGGATCCAGCGACAGCGTCACTGCGATCGACGTTCCCTTCTCCGCCACGCTCGAAACTGCGTAGCGCAGCACGCGAGATATCGACGGACCGATAACGACCTGGAGATAGTTCAGCGTCTCACGCGAGGCGTAGTGCTTGCCAACGAGCAACAGGATAATCGTCGCCGCGAACGATACGCTGCCCTTCCAGAAGCTCAGTTCCGCCGTCACCGCGCAACTATGTGGCAGGCGTGCTCTCAGATCGCCCTCGATGGCGACTACGGGACCTTCCCTATTCCGATCGAGAAATCCAATCAATGCGTCGTCGACTGGCGTTTCGGTGACCCGATCGTCACTGCCATCCGTCGAGCCGTAGATATCAAATGGCTCGCGATCGTCAAACCCTGGGCCGTGCCGGCCACAGACTCGGATATAGCCGCGTGAAGCGCGTCAGCACGTAGTCCGAGCCTCTCATGTATCGACGGAAGCGATCTCGCGCCTGACCAGACTTGTCCCGGAACACCGGCAACAGAATGGAGGTGTCAATCAGCCTCATAGCGGATGCGCCTTGCCTTCTTGTGGTCGTAGCCCTCGACGAAATCGATCTTTCCGGCGAGGTCGAGCAAGTCTTTCTTTCGCTTGATCCTGATGAGCTCGCGAAGAGCCAATTCCACCACCTCTCTTTTCGTTTTCGCCCCCGACAGTCGCATGGCCTCGGCGACGAGCTCGTCGTTCATGTCAATGTTGGTGCGCATAGCGATCACCTTATGCGCATATCTTTGTGTATCATACACCCTCGATTTGCACGCAGCAATCTCCGTCCAACACCCATGCTGCGCCCGGCCCGTGCTCCTTCGGCCTGCGGGCGACCTGGCTGCCTACGGCAACTATGGTATCGTGCGTCCACCATGACCGTCACCACCGCAACCGCCCTCGACTGCCTCCTCGCCGAGATCCGGGGCTGCCGTCATTGCGTGGTATCGCCCGAAGGTGAGCCGCTCCCACATCAGCCGCGCCCTGTCATCGTGGCCAGCACGACCGCCCGCCTCGCCATCGCCGGACAGGCGCCCGGCACGCGCGGGCACGCCTCTGGCGTGCCGTTCGCCGATCCCTCCGGCGATCGGCTGCGGCATTGGCTGGGCGTCACGCCTGAGGAATTCCACGATGCGGCGCGGATCGCGATCGTGCCCATGGGCTTCTGCTTTCCGGGTCTCGATGCCAAGGGCGGCGACCTGGCGCCCCGGCGTGAATGCGCTCCGCTCTGGCGCACGCGCGTGATGGCCGAGTTGCCCCAGGTCGAGCTGCTTCTCCTGGTTGGCCAGTACGCGCAGGCCTGGCATCTTGGGAAGGAGCGCGGTCGCACTCTCTCCCAGACCGTTGCCGGCTGGCGCCAGCAACTGGCGGTCGAGCGCAAGCCCCGCCTGCTGCCCTTGCCGCATCCCTCCTGGCGCAACACGGGTTGGTTGAAGAAGAATCGCTATTTCGACCAGGAGTTGGTGCCAGAGCTCCGACAGCTTGTGCGTGCGCTGATCACTAGATAGTTACCGGGGGCGATTCGATCTCGTGGATCGTCATTCGGCATGATAGCCATGACAGATTGTTCCATCCGCCCCAGTACGCCCCACCTGCTCTTTGCCCCTCCTCAGGTCATGATCGACGAGATGGACATTAAGATCCTGCGCCTCCTGCAGGACGACTGCACCATGCCGGTCGCCGAGATCGGCAAGCGTGTGGGCCTGTCGACGACGCCCTGTTGGCGGCGCATCCAGAAGCTGGAGGAGGACGGCATCATCCGGTGCCGGGTGGCGCTGCTCGACGCCAAGGCGGTCAATAGCGGGGTCACCGTGTTCGTCTCGATCAGCACCAGTCAGCACACCAAGGATTGGCTCGAGCGCTTCCACGCGGCCGTGGTCGAGTTTCCCGAGGTGGTCGAGTTCTACCGCATGAGCGGGCAGGTCGACTATCTGCTACGCGTGGTCGTGCCCGACATCGCCGCCTATGACGCCTTCTACAAGCGGCTGATCGGCAAGATCGAGCTGTCCGACGTCTCCTCGAGCTTTGCCATGGAGCAGATCAAGTTCACGACGGCGATGCCGCTCGAGTTCGCGTTGCCGGTCAAGACCGGTCGGCGCAGGAAAAAGGACGCTTGAGCCGCTCCCGCCCTCACAGCCGCGGCAGACCCAGTATCAGATTGGCGAGCGCTGCCACCAGAATGACCGTGAACGTCGTCGCCATGCCGACGACCCGGAGTGGGATGCGCTCCTGTTCGCTCGAGATGTTGAGCGCATGCACCACCCGGCCAACGATCAGGCCGGATCCAAGCGCATGCAACATCAGCACAGGCGCGCCATTGCTCTCGGCAAGTGCGATCAGGATCAGCGCGATCGGCACATATTCGGCGAAGTTCGCATGCGCACGGATGCGCCGTTGCAGCACTTTGTCGCCGCCGTCGCCGATCGCGACCAGTGCCGCGCGCCGCACCGTGACGACGCGGATCGACAAGGCGACATAGACGAGCGCCAGCACGGCGGCGTAGACCGAGACGATCGGCATCACAGGTTCATCCCTTGCTTGGCTCGGCCCGGTTGAGCCGCGCGACGAGGCTCGACGTATCCCAACGCTTGCCGCCCATGCGCTGTACCTCGCCGTAGAACTGGTCGACGAGAGCGGCGACCGGCAGTGTTGCCCCATTACGGCGCGCCTCATCGAGGCAGATCCCCAGATCCTTGCGCATCCAGTCGACGGCGAAGCCGAAATCGAACTTGCCCGCCGCCATCGTCTTCCAGCGGTTCTCCATCTGCCAGGAGCCCGCCGCTCCCTTGGTGATCGTCTCCAGTACGGCGGGGATATCCAGACCGGATCTCTGGGCGAAATGGATGCCTTCCGACAGCCCCTGCACCAGCCCGGCAATGCAGATCTGGTTGACCATCTTGGCGAGCTGGCCAGTACCGGCCGGGCCGATCCGGCGCACCATCCGCGCATAGTGCGTGATCACCGGCTCGGCGCGGGCAAAGGCTGCCTCCTCGCCACCGACCATCACCGTCAGCACGCCATTCTCGGCGCCGGCCTGGCCGCCCGAAACCGGCGCATCGAGGCAACCGAAGCCTTTCCCGGCGGCGACGCCGGCAAGCTCGCGGGCGATGTCGGCCGACGCCGTCGTGTTGTCGATGAAGACGCTGCCCTTGCCCATCGCGGCGAAAGCTCCATCGGGTCCGAGCGTCACCTGGCGCAGGTCGTCGTCATTGCCGACGCAGGCAAACACGAAATCGGCGCCGCGGGCGGCCTCCGCCGGAGTTCGTGCGATCCGTCCGCCGTGCTGGCCCGCCCACTTCTCGGCCTTGGCGGCTGTCCGATTGTAGACGGTGATGTCGTATCCACCCTTGGCGCGGATATGTCCCGCCATCGGATAGCCCATCACGCCGAGCCCCAGCCACGCCACTTTCGCCATCGATGCCTCCCCGACGGGTGCGGCACACCCTGCCGCTGTCCCAAAGACCCGTACTTAAGCGCAAACCACCGGCGAGGCCAAGCGGGGTCGATGCCTGGCAATGGGCCGCTCAGCTCGATGCCCAGAGGTAGGCGAGGGTTGCCGCGAGGCCGAAAGCGCTGCGGACGGCGTGCAGGCGGCCCCACTTCTCGACCAGAGCGCGCGATGAGCGATCAGCCTTCTCGAGCGAGGTGGCGAGCAGCTGCGTATTGGTCGACATGATGAACGCATAGGTGAACGGCCAGTTGGCGAGGATCAGCGCGGCCCCGATGAGCCAACGCCAGTCCGCGCTCGCGTAGAATGCGGCGAGCCCGAGCAGGCCAGCCGCGACCGCCAAAGATCCCTGCATGGCGTGACCGCGCTGGTAGCTCGGCTTCCACTCGGTCAGCAGCGCCTGATCGGAGAGAGCGAGCCGCGCCGGTTGCTCCGCTATGTTGATGTAGATCGCGGCGCCGGCAAAGGCGGCGGCGAGAACGAGTGCGAGTTGGCCTGCCAGCTTGATGGAGCCTCCTGACCGGGTTGACCCATATTTGACAACATAATGTCATTCTGGTACGTTGTTGTCAAATGGCGAATCGAAAGCGACGCCCCTCGCGCGGTGAGGCCGTGACGGAGTTGATCCTCGAGGTATTCCGGCTGAACGGCCGGCTGCTGGTCGCGGGCGACCGGCTCGTGGCCGGGCTCGGACTGACCAGCGCCCGCTGGCAGGTCCTGGGGGCCATTGCCCTATCGGACCGGCCGCAGCCGGTTGCCTGGCTCGCCCGCAGCATGGGCCTCAACCGGCAGGGCGTCCAGCGCATCGTCAACGAGTTACACCATGAAGGCGTCGTCGAGCTCGCGCCCAATCCCCACCACCGGCGCGCTCGTCTCGTGCTTCTGACCGAGCGTGGAAAGTCCGCATTCGCGCAGGCCGAGCGCCTGCAGCGACCGTGGGTCGAGGGCCTCGCCAGGGGGCTTGAGATCGCGGATATCGCCGCCGCCAGGCATGTGACCGCAGCGCTGCGCGAGCGTTTGGAGAAGGAGCTCTGCGATGGCACCGACGCGCACGACTGACGGATGAGCCCTGCCTGCCCGGCGCTGGCCGGCAAGTAGCCCTGATCTCCGGATTCCGCCTTGCTGCGGCTCGAGACGGCCTGTATAGCCAGCCCCGCAAGGCCTCTGTGGCGGAATCGGTAGACGCGACGGACTCAAAATCCGTTTCTCGCGAGGGAGTGGGGGTTCAAGTCCCTCCAGAGGCACCACCGCTTTGGCAGCGCCTCAGCCGGCCCCCGCCTGCAGCCGCGCCACGATCTCGTTCCTCGCTTCGCACGCCCGCGGGCCCCAGCTCGCGGGGTCTGACACCTTTGCGACCCCTTTGCCTCAACTTGCGATATCAACCCAGCCAGTGATTCTGAGTTTGGATTGATATCAAAACTCACCATCACACCGCCTGCTTCGGCGTCAACAGATATTGTCCCAGTTTTGTCTATTGATACGGCAACACCGACAACCCCGACGCCAAGCCCAAGAGATAAACCAATTTTATCTGAATAACGCACGTGAGTGTTTTGAGATAGTTTTTCATCAAATTACTGATCAAATTTACCGAACGAAAAATCCGTATTATACCAATTGTTCTTGTTCGCGCTGGAATTGTTCGCAGTGTCTCCACGTTATCTTTGTGCCATATTTCACTCCTATAAGAATTCCGCTAAAAACATAATCTTCACAATACGATTAACAATGTGATAACTGAACAACAAAAACAGAAAGAAGTAGACTGCCGAATACCCAATCTTACGGACGCCAATGTAACTGTACGGATATCGTGGCGATTCTACATCCGAGAGGTGTACATAGATATCTACATTTTTTCTTATATCAAATTTGTTTATGTAATAATAATATAGTATGTATGGGAATTTAGTGCCTCCTGCGGCGTGTAATAACAACAATATTATAGAGAATGCCACTACCAAAGACATGTGATTTTCAATCATGAAGCCTCTCCATTTTGTCAATGATGCTAAACAATTGATCAGTTAAACTCATCCAGCAACTAATTGCTAGACACTCATCCAATTGCATTCTCGAAACCTGTAGCTGAGGCAAAGGGGTCCGACCCCATATGCCTTGGAGCAGCGGGGTCAGACCCCTTTGCCGGGGTCGGAGTATTTGCCTGCTGCGTCGAGGCAAAGGGGTCTGACCCCGTACACTGACCCCGTGCACCACCGCTTTGGCTGCGCCTCAGCCGGCCCCCGCCTGCAGCCGCGCCACGATCTCGTTCCTCGCTTCGCACGCCCGCGGGCCCCAGGTCGCGGCCTTGGAGGCGACGAGGCAGGCTTGGCTGGCCAGGATCAGCCCGTCCTGCAGCACTTTCAGGTGGTTGGCGGCGAGCGTGGCGCCGGTCGAGGTGATATCGACGACGATCTCGGCGGTGCCGGCGGCGGGCGTGCCCTCGGTCGCCCCCAGGCTCTCGACGATCCGGTAGCGCCAGACGCCGCGCTGGGCGAAGAAACGCCGGGTCAGGTTCATGTATTTGGTCGCGACCCGCAGGTGCCGGCCATGCGCCCGGCTGAAATCGGCCGCGATCCGCTCCAGGTCCGCCATCACGCTGACATCGATCCAGCACGCCGGCACCGCCACCACCACATTGGCCTGACCGAATCCGAGCGCCCGCAGGAACGTCACGCGCGCCTCTGCATTGGCGATGTTCTCGCGCACCAGGTCCTCGCCGGTGATGCCCAGATGCACGCGGCCGCTCTTGACGTAGAAGGCGATCTCGGAGGCCGACAGGAACGCGACCTCCACATGGTCGATATGGGCCATCGTGCCCGCATAGCCGCGATCGCTGCCGACGCGGCGGATCGGCAGCCCGGCCTGCTCGAAGGTCTCCAGCGTCTGCTCCATCAGCCGGCCCTTGGAGGGGATGCCGATCACCAGCGGCCCGCTCATGATTTGAGCTCCTCGACGATCGCGAGCAGCCGCTCGGTGTGGATGGCGGCGCCGACCGCGGGCACGTCGCGCGGGGCGCCGACCATGCGGGCGAGCCCGTCATAGCGACCGCCGCCGGCAATCCGGCCGCGCTGCCCCTCGCCCGGCAGCTCGATCTCGAACACGAAGCCTGTATAATATTCGAGCGTGCGGCCGAACTCGGCCGAGAACTCCGCCTTCGAAAGGTCGACGCCGGCGCGGCCGAGCAGGTCGAGACGCTGGCGGAAGCGGTCGAGCGCGGGACCGAGGTCGACGCCGTGGCGCGCCACCAGATCGGCGATGCGTGCGCCCGCCGCGCGCGGCGGAGCAGCGATGCCCACATAGGCCTCGATCAGGCTGGCAGCCTCGGGTGCGAGCGGCTCGGCCCGTTTGTCGGCCGCAACCTCGACCAGATGGGCGGCGATCTCGTCGAGCGAGCGCACGCCGACCTCGGGGATGTTGCGCTCGGCGAGGTAAGCCACGAGCTTGGCGGCAGCGGCTTGGGGATCCTCGGGATCGATGCTGCGAATCAGATCCTCGGGCAGCCCCGGTGGCACCGGCCGGCTCTGCTCGCAGAACTGGCGCAGCAACTGGTGGAACTCGCCCGACCGCCAGAAAGCCTGCGCCAGCCGCCGGCGCCAGCGCGCGGGCATCTCGATCGATTCGATCAGCGCCTTGAACAGGCCGAGATCGCCGAAGCGCAGGCGATAGCTCTCGAGGCCCGAGCGCTTCACTGCCTTCAGCACCAGCGTCAGCACCTCGCATTCCGCGGCTTCCGGGTCGGTGGCATTGAAGCACTCGAGACCCGCCTGGCGGAACTCGCGCGGGCGTTTCTCGTCGGCGCCGTTGGGCTGGAAGCGGAACGCCGAGCCGTTGTAGCTGAGGCGGGCGGCGACGGTTGCCTCGGGCTCGCGCTCGAGGTAGAGCCGGCAGGCCGGCACCGTCAGGTCGGGCCTGAGACAAAGCTCCTCGCCGTCGGGGTCGGTGAAGACATAGGTACGCTGGCGCAGCTCCTCCCCGATCGCATCGAGATAGACGCCGGCCGGTTGCAGGATTGCAGGCGCGACCCGCTCATAGCCGGCCTCGGCGAAGGCGCCCATGATGCCGGCGGCCTGATTTTCCAACGCCTCGAACTTGCGCGCGGTTTCCGCAGCCATGAGTGATGCCCGCCCTGGCCCGGCTCAGGACGTCGCGTGGCGGGCAAGCACCCGCCGCACGGCTTCGACGAGGCTGGCCTCGGGCACCGAGAACTGGGCGGGCCGCCCCTCCTTCCAATCGGTATGGCTCTGCACCTCGCCGGCAAGGCGCGCGCCTTCGATCAGGTCCTTCAAAGTGACCTCGCCTTTAGAGCGCTCGTCCTCGCCCTGGATCACGACGGCGGGCGCGCCGCGCTTGTCGGCATAGCGCATCTGCGCCTTCATGCCCGAGGAGCCGAGGTAGATCTCGGCGCGGATGCCGGCCGAGCGCAGGATCTGGGCCATGCGCTGGAAATCGCCGATGCGGGCCTGGTCCATGACGAGCACGACGACCGGGCCGTGCTGGGTCCGCTCGCCCGTCCGCCCGAGCGCCCGCAGCGCCGACTGCAGCCGCGACACGCCGATCGAGAAGCCGGTCGCGGGGACCTTCTTGCCGGTGAATCTTTCGACGAGCCCGTCATAGCGCCCGCCGCCGCCGACCGAGCCGAAGCGGGTGGTCTGGCCTTCATCGTTCTTCGTCTCGAACGTGAGCTCGGCCTCGAATACGGGACCGGTATAATACTCGAGCCCACGCACCACGCCCGGATCGATCACCACCCGGTCGGCACCGAACCCTGCGGCGTCCAGAATGCGGTCGATCTGGCGCAATTCCGCAATGCCGGTCTTGCCGGTCTCGCTTGCGCTCACCAGCGGCTCGATCAGATCGAGCGTAGCGCCGCGCTCGCCGACGCTCGCGGTCACGTAGTCGAGGATAGCCTTGGCGGCGTTCGGCTCGAGGCCAGCGCCTGCGGTGAAATCGCCGGATTCGTCCTTGCGGCCGGGGCCGAGCAGCAACGCGACGCCGTCAGGCCCGAGCCGGTCGAGCTTGTCGATCGCGCGTAACACGACGAGGCGCTGAGCGGCGATCGCCTCGCCCTTGGGATCGATGCCGGCCGATTCCAGCACGCCGTCGAGCACCTTGCGGTTGTTGAGCCGCATCCGGTAGGAGCCGCGCGGAATGCCGAGCTTTTCCAGCGTATCGGCCGCGAGCATGCAGAGCTCGGCGTCGGCCGCCGGATGGTCGGTGCCGACGGTATCGGCGTCGAACTGCACGAACTCGCGGAAGCGCCCCGGTCCCGGCTTCTCGTTGCGCCAGACGCTGCCGGTCTGATAGCGCCGGTAGGGCTTGGGCAACTGGTCGTAGTTGAGGGCGACGAAACGGGCGAGCGGCGCGGTCAGGTCATAGCGCAGCGACAGCCACTGCTCGTCCTCGTCCTGGAACGAGAACACGCCCGCGTTCGGCCGGTCCTGGTCGGGCAGGAATTTGCCGAGCGCGTCCGTGTACTCGAATGCGGGCGTCGCCAGCGGCTCGAAGCCATAGGTCTCGTAGCTCTCGCGGATGACGCTGAGCATACGTTCGAGCGAGCGCATCTCGTCGGCGCCAATGTCTCGGAGCCCCTTGGGCAATCGTGCCTTGGGCCGGTCGTCTGCGGGTTTCTGGGCCATGGGATGTGCTCGCGCCGAAGCGCCGTTCCTTGTCGAAGCGTGAAGCGGCTTATAGCCGATCGGAGGGAAGCGGGGAAGCGCGGGGATTGGCCGGGGATTTCCTCGTGGTATAGGGGCGCGAGCATCGCTCGCAACCCCGGAGCCGCCATGAAAGCCGTTCTCTGCAAACAGCTCGGGCCGCCCGAAACCCTCGTCGTCGAGGAGATCGCCTCGCCCGTCGCGGGTCCGGGCGAAGCCGTGGTCGGGATCGAGGCGGCAGGCCTCAACTTCTTCGACACGCTGATCATTGCGGGCAAGTACCAGGAGAAGCCGGCGCTGCCATTCTCGCCGGCGGCCGAGTTCTGCGGGCGCGTGCTCTCGCTCGGCGCGGGCGTGACTACCTGCAAGCCCGGCGACCGCGTCATGGGCTACGCGCAGGGCGCGGCGCGCGAGGAGATTGCGGTCGAGGCCTCGCACCTGATCCCCGTCCCCGATGCGGTGCCCGCCGAGATCGCGGCGGCGCTGATGGTCACCTACGGCACCACGCTGCATGCCTATCGCGATCGCGCCC
>JANNSW010000557.1:0-4001 GCA_031403055.1 Hyphomicrobiaceae bacterium
GGGCAGCAATGCCCAGATTCCATTTGCGCCGCCATGTAGCTGCCGGCCGCGCGGGCGACATGCGCGCCGGTCTTCGGTTTCGCGCCCGGCGTCGCCAGATGCTCCCAGACGGACGAGTGCAGGCCTTGCGAAAAACTCGTCTGCATGCACCAGTGATAGGCGGGATGATACTCGACCAGGTCGAGCCGGCGGCCCTTCTCGTCGAACGCCTTAAGCCGCGGCGGCGTCTCGTTGGCGCGGCGCCCCTGCTCGAGCGCTTCGCGGCTGCCGCAGATGGCTCCGAACGCGTGAAGGTTGTCGCTGGCGAAGCTTGCGCCCTCGCGCTCGACCGCCTCGCGCAATACCGCATCGGTCGTGTAGAGGTTCACGTTCTCGAACACGGGGCTCTGGTTCAGCACCTCGTGGGTCGAAACGGGGGGTAACGGGGTCATTCGCTTCGTCTCCCAGAGGAATCGCAAGCTTTCTCGAAGTCTAGGCCCAATCGGTTCATTGAGCCAGCGTCGCCCCTTGCCACCCCTCGGACCTTGGCGCTAGGGTCCCATTAGGGGACTACCCGTAAGGGGACGGACATGGCGCAGCTGGCGAACGCTGAGGCAGCAGGCCGACCGGATCGTGCCATCCGCGTCTTCGTCTCCTATTCGCGCCGCAACGCGTCCGTCGCCGAGCGGCTCGCCCTCGATCTTGATGGAAGCGGCTTCGAGGCCTTTCTCGACAAGCACGACATCCTGCCGGGCGAGCCTTGGCAGGAGCGTCTCAGGAGGCTGATCGAGGGGTCCGACAGCGTTGTCTTCCTGCTTTCGCCCGAATCGGTCGCCTCCGAGGTCTGCGACTGGGAAGTGAACGAGGCCGAGCGGATCGGTAAGCGTCTCATTCCCGTCGTCATCGGCGATGTGGCCGCGGAGAAGGTTCCCCGGCGGCTGACGCGCCTCAACTACATCTTCATGCGCAGCGAGGCCGAGGAAGCCGATGGCCTTGGCAAGCTGAGGTCCGCCCTTCGGACCGACATCGAATGGATTCGCGAGCACACGCGCATCGGCGAGCTCGCGCTCGACTGGCAGGAGAAGGGCCGCCCGAAGGACCGGCTGAAGCGCGGCCGCGCCCTCACTGCCGCCGAGAGTTGGCTCGCGAGCCGGCCGCGCGAGGCCCCCGAGGTGACCGAGCTGCAGCGCGACTACATCCTCGAGAGCCGCAGATCCGAGCTCGCCGAGTTCTCCCGTGAGCGCCAGATCCTCACGACGCGGCAGCGCCGGCTGACGGGGATTGCGGGACTTCTCGCCGCCTTCGTCTTCGGCCTCGTCGCCTGGCTGAACCAGGGCTGGCTCGCCGAGCAATATCAATGGCGCGTCGTGATGCAGCAGAGCGTGCTGACGCGCGGACAGGAGCAGGAGCTGCGCGCAAGGCCCGGAGCCGAGTTCTCGGAGTGCAAGAACGCCTGCCCGGCCATGGTCGTCATTCCGGCGGGTGCGTTCATGATGGGCTCGGAGCTTGCCGCGGAGACGGAGCCGCTGCGCAAAGTGACGATGGCAAAGCCCTTTGCTGTCGCCAAGACCGAGGTGACCTACGCCCAGTACGATGCCTGCACGGCGATCGGCGCCTGTCCGACGATCGCCGACAACACCTTAGGCCGGGACAGCCAGCCGGTGATCGAGGTCTCCTGGGAGGAGGCGCAGGCCTACGCCGCCTGGCTCACCAGGCTGACCGGCAGGCGCTACCGGCTGCTCACCGAGGCCGAGTGGGAGTACGCCGCCCGCGGCATCACGGACGCTCGCGCGCACCATCCGATCTTTCCCTGGGGCGACGATCCGGGAGTGGGCAACGCCAATTGCAGGAACTGCGGCAGCCGGTGGGATCAACGCCGAACCGCGCCCGCGGGAATGTTCGCGCCCAACGCCTTCGGCCTCCACGACATGGCCGGCAACGTCTGGGAGTGGGTCGAGGACAACTGGCACCCGACCTACGAAGGCGCGCCCTCCGACGGAAGCGCATGGACCGCGGGTGGCGATCAGGACCGGCGCGTGGCACGTGGCGGCTCGTGGTTGGACCTGATCGCAGCTCCGGTGCGCGGCTCCAGCAGTGTCGCGGGCTCGCACGGGCGCACGCGCGACACCGGCTTCGTCAGGCAGCACAATATCGGCTTCCGCATCGCGCGGACGCTCGACTGATCCCGGCCGCAGAGGACTCGTGGAGGCGAACGTGGCAGATGGGCATGAGGACAAGGCGCGACCCGGCGTCTTCATCTCCTACTCCCGCAAGGATGCAGCCGCAGCCGACCGGCTCCGCGGGACGCTCGGGTCGAATGGCTTCGAGGTCACTCTCGACACGCACGACATCCTGCCGGGCGAGCCCTGGCAGGAGCGCCTCGGCAAGCTGATCGAGAAGGCGGACGCGGTCGTCTTCCTCGTGTCACCCGACTCGATTGCCTCCGCCGTCTGCGACCAGGAGGTGAACGAGGCCGAGCGGCTCGCCAAGCGGCTGATCCCCGTCGTCATTCGCGATGCGGATGCGAGTGCCGTTCCGGGCCGTCTCAAGCGGCTCAACTACATCTTCATGCGCAGCGGGGCCGAGGAGGCGGAGGGCATTCGCCAGCTCGTCTCGGCGATCCAGACGGACATCGAATGGATCCGCGAGCACACGCGGCTCGGCGAGCTGTCGCTCGACTGGGAGAGGCATGGGCATCCCGTCGAGCACTTGCTGCGCGGTGGCGCGCTCGCTGCCGCCGAGATCTGGCTTGGGAGCCGTCCGCGGGAGGCGCCCGAGACGACGGTGCTGCACCGCGAGCTCATCGCCCAGAGCCGCATGGCCGAGCAGCTCGCCATGGAACGGGAGAGGGCACGGATCGTCGGCTTGCAGCGGGGACTGAGAGCACTCGTCACCATTCTCGTCCTGGCAATCGCGGGGCTTGTCGCCTGGCTCAACCAGGGAACCCTCGTCGAGCAGTATCAATGGCGGCTGGTGATGAAGCCGGCCGTGGTGACGGTCGAGGAGGAGCGCGGACTTGCCTCGTCGCCCGGCATCGAGTTCGCCGAGTGCAAAGCCGGTTGTCCCGCCATGGTCGTCGTTCCGGCCGGCTCGTTCATGATGGGCAACGATACGATCGACAACCAGGCGCCGCGTCACCAGGTGACGATCGCGCGGCCCTTCGCCGTCGGGAGGACGCCGGTGACGTTCGCTGAATGGAACGCGTGCGTGGAAGCGGGCGTCTGCCCGAGGATCAGCCACAGCAAAATGTGGGAGCCCGGCTATCCGGTCATCGCCGTCAGCGGGGACATGGCCCAGCTCTATGTGGCCTGGCTCGCGAGATTGACGGGCAAGCCCTACCGGCTGTTGTCGGAAGCCGAGTGGGAGTACGCCGCGCGCGCGATTCCAGATCCTGCAGCGCCCCATCCGGCCTACCCGTGGGGAGACGAGCTCGGCGCGGAGAACGCCTATTGCAACGGCTGCACAAGTGCTTGGGATGGGAAATCCGCGTCGCCGGTCGCAAGCTTCAAGCCGAACGCCTTCGGCCTCCACGACATGGCCGGCAATGTATGGCAATGGGTCGAAGACACCTATCACACGAGCTATTCGGGTGCTCCAGCAGACGGCTCGGCCTGGGTCGATGGTGGATGGCCAGGCATGCGCGTTTCACGCGGCGGCGCCTTCACCAGCCCTCCCGAGCACATGCGTTCCGAGACGCGTAACGGCAACCCCAGCAGCTACCGCAGCGAGGCCTATGGCTTCCGTATCGCGCGGACGCTGGCTAGTGCAGACCGTTGAGCCCTGCTCAGACCGTCATGGTCCCCTTCGACACCCGCACGGCATGTCCCCCGATGCGCACCGCCTTGAGCGCGTTCGCGCGCACCACGGCTTCCATGATGATGAGGCTCGGCCGGCCCATCTCGTGGCCCTGCTCGATCCGCATCACGTGCTCGCCCTCGGTCAACGCATCGAAGCGGAACACGACCGCCGCGAAGGCAGCCGCGGCCGACCCGGTCGCGGGATCCTCACCCACGTCGGGCACG
>JANNSW010000558.1:0-2439 GCA_031403055.1 Hyphomicrobiaceae bacterium
GGATGAACCCGGGGCAGGCGGGCCGGATGGCGGCCCGCCCGAACTCTCCTAGAAATCCAGCGACCGGAAATCGTCGCCGTAGTCGACGTAGCCGCCACCGGGGACTTTCTTGCCCTGGACCTCGGCGCCGGCATTCAGGGAGCCGGTCTGATTGCCATTGCCGCTGGGGGCGTCGAACACATCGACGTCCTGCTCGACCTTGGCCGTCTCGAGTTTGCCGCCTGCGACTGTTGCGGCGCTCTCGCTCTACTTCTGCGACTTCTGGGCCACCTACCCTTTAATTGGCGGGCACCATCTCCTCCAGCACGCCGGGATCGTTGGCGTTCCAGTTGCCCTGGGGCTTGTATCGGCAGACGACGAACTTGCGGCCGCCGCACTGCTGGATGCCGCAGCCGAGCGTCGTGGTCGCCTTCCAGACAACTTGCGTGAAGTGCCTGACCTCCTTGCTGCGGACGGCGTCTCCTGCGTTGTAGGACGTGATCGGATCGTTCCTGTCGTAGCGCGTGACCTCGGCGTACCACGACTCGACCGCAGCCTTGCCCGTGGCGCTGCCCCCCCAGTAGAGGTTCTCGCCGACGCCATTGAAGCCCGAGTGTGACAAGCTGCACTGATCGGCCCACTCCTGCGCCTCGGCGGCCAGGCTCGAGGACCAGGAGAGCGCCGGCGTGCGGTGCATCGCCCGCTTCGCATTGTGCAGGCTCAGCGTCTCCGCCCACTCGGCGGGCACACCGCCGCCCGTGGTACCGCCGCCGCCGGCATTTGCCCCCGCCAGCGATATGCATACATTCCTGATATTTGTTATCTCCGCTTCACAACTGAACATGACAACTGTTCCTCCGAACGACGCATGGCAGCGGCTCTTGTTTCGCCAAAAGGCCTCGTCGCATTGCTGGACGGTCTTTCCCGTCGGATTGCGATCGGCCACATACGCCGGGTCGAGCTGGGGCTGGGGCTGGGGCTGGGTCCGGTTCACCACGCCAGAGACGCAACAGTTATTTCTGGAAGCATTTGGTACAGCATTCTTGAGATAGCAGCGCGCCTTGCTGCCCTGTACGCCAGCTTTCACGAACGTCCACGCTTTGCAGTTCCCGTCATTCTCACAACGACTCTGGCATGGACTGAAACCCGAAATCGATGGCTCCATCTCGAAGCTTTTGTAATCGCGGCCCGGCCGGTCGAAGCCGGATTCCACTTCGTCGGCCATGGCCCCGGTGCCGCCGCCGAGCAGCAGGAGCGCTGCCACTACGGCCAGGGCAAGCCTCGGAATGCGATAGGCGAGCATGGGGCTGTTCATCCGGCCCGTGCCGCGAAGGCGCGTCTCAGCCGCTAGGCTCGTTCTCATCATGACAGCCTCCATTCTTGTCTTGGAACACTCTCGAGCAGGATGCTGCGTTCAGTTTCGCCAGAGTGATCATTCGATACACTCGACTGCTTCGATGCTCACGTACTCCTGCGTAAGCTGGAAATATGCCAAGCGCCGGAATCTGGAAGTCTAAAGCGCGTGAATCCGTTGCGAAATATGTGCCAAAGACCGGAAACTGCGTTGCACGGCGTCAATCCGACGGAAGATTTCCGCCAGACACCGGCGGGCAGCGGGCGGTGTTGGTGGCGCGGGCTGGTTGCCTGGTCGGCAATAGCGGGACCGGGGCCCTGGCAAGGCCCGCCGGACTATGATCAGCCATCCGATTATCGCGCGGCGCCGCAGTCGAACCGTCTCGACTTTCCGCCCGATGATCCGCTTCGCATTCACAATAAGCAGCAGCGAATCGCGCTTGAACTCGACTGTTCAGCAATTCGACGATAGTATCACGGCGCGGCACGACGGCGTGCCGCAACGGCTCTGCGGTGCACACCGCCCCGGAGAAGGATATGCGCGGTCTTCGCGGGACTCTCGCTTCCGGCCTGCAGAGCCCTGTTACCCGCAAGGGTCATGTTAGGGTGGGCCCGGGCTTGCGGATGTCAATCGGGCGTCAATCCGGCGTGAAATCCGCAAGGGCAATGCCGATCGGGAGCCGGCTATGCTGAAGCTGCGTGTTCTCGGTCCCTTCGAGATTTGCACGCCGGACGGCAGCCCCGTCCCGGTCTCCTCCCGCAAGGGACAGGCGCTGCTCGCAATCCTGGCGCTTTCGCCGAAGGCCACGGCCTCGCGCGAGCGCATCTGCAGCCTTCTCTGGAGCGACCGCGGCGAGGAGCAGGCCCAGGGGAGCCTCAGGCAGTTGCTGGTCGCCTTGCGCAAGGAGCTGTCGGTTTGCGGCGAGGACGTGCTGACGAGCGCGAACTCGCAAGTCGCGCTCAACCGCAATGCCATAGAGATCGATGTGATCGAGCTGAGGAAGCTCGCGGCGTCTGGCGATCTCGAAGCCCTCCGCAAGGCGGATGCCCTCACTCGGGGAGAGCTGCTGGCCGATGCCGGCATGCGCGATGCAGCCTTCACCGATT
>JANNSW010000559.1:0-15073 GCA_031403055.1 Hyphomicrobiaceae bacterium
CGCTCGAGCCCGACACCGAGGTCGCCTACAAGGTGAGCGCCTACTACGCCCCCACCCACGACCGCGGCCTCGCCTGGGACGATCCCGCGCTCGGTATCGCCTGGCCGGTCGCAGCCGCCGACGCCATCCTGTCGGAGAAGGACCAGCGACATCCGCGGCTGGCCGAGCTCGGCGAGGTATTCGCGTAAGGGCGATCGGGGGCGCCCAGACTACTCCTCGCGCCGTCGCAGCAGGCCGGCGAGGCCGCCGGGTTTGCGGACGGCGGCAGCGGCCTGCTGTCCCGTGCCCGTGCCTTCGCCCAGCGTGCGGCGCAGCAGGCTGCCGCTGGTGCCGGTCGAGGGCGGGGGGGCTGCCGACTGCGGCTGCGGCGCCGGGGCCGACACCGGCCGGCGCATCGCCGGAGCAGCGGCGGACGCGATGGCGGTCATGGCCTGAGCCGGCCGGGCAGCCGCCGCAGCCTGGCTCGAGGCTTGCGCCTGACCCATGTGCTGGCTCATGTGCTGGACGGCTGCCGCGTGACCGCGCACCGTCTCCTCCTGGGGAGGCGCCTCGCCCTCGGCGCTATCTTCCGCGGTCGCGGCATGGGGGTTGCCCGATGCCCGCCACCGCTCGACCACCGTCTGCAGGAAGCCTTCGTCGCCCATCGGGTTCTGCCACTTCTCGGAGAACTTGGCGGTCGAGGAGCGCGGCAGCGCCGATTTCGGCAGCTCGTCGAAGCGGATGCGCACGGGTAGCGACACGCCGTCGCCGAAAGCGATCGCCTCGCGCTGGCCCAGCGACGGCAGGAACTCGAGCAGGCCCGAGCCGGTGTCGGCGACGGCCGCCTTCACGATCTCCTGGTCGCGGTCGTTGGACATGCGTAGCGCAAACACCGTGTTGCATTGGGAGAGGATGGTCGGGTCGATCTCGGCCGGGCGCTGCGTCACGATGCACAGCGACGCGCCGTACTTGCGGCCTTCCTTGGCGATCTTGGCGATGGCGCGCTTGGCCGGCTCGAAGCCGGTCGTCGACTTGACCGGCACGTAGCGGTGGGCTTCCTCGCAGACGAGGGTGACGGGCACGTGGCCCTCGCCCCACAACGCGAAGTCGAAGGTCATGCGGCACAATACCGAGACGACCACATTGACGATCTCGGTCGGCAGCCCGGTCAGCTCCAGGATGGTGATCGGCTTGTCCTTGACGGGCACGCGGAAGATGCGCCCCAGCACCTCGCTCATCTGGTCGTAGACGGTGAAACCGCCGAACATGAAGCCGTAGCGCTGATCCTGGCTGATGGTGTCGATGCGGGTTTTCAGCGAGCGGTAGGGCGAGAGGTCCTTCTTGTTCTCCAGCATGCCCATCTTGTCGTCGAGCAGGCCCGTCAGGTCCGACATGCGGTAGGGCACTGGCGTATCGACCGTGTAGCGGCCGGCATAGATCGAGGTGCGCTTCAGACCGCGATCCTGATCGCGCGTCCGGTTCGTGCCGTAGCGGCCCTTGCAGATCGGCACCAGCTCCTGGAGGATCTCGATCTCCTGCTTGCGCTCCTCGGGGCTGCCGATCAGCACCTCGACCAGCTCCTCGAAGGTCAGCAGCCAATAGGGCAGATGCAAATTGTGCGGCGTGATCACCTCGGCCCGCTCGCCGAACGAGGTTGCGTACTCGTTGTGGGGATCGAGCAGCACGATATGGGCGTTGGGGTTCTTGTCGAGGATCGAGCGCAGGATCAGCGCCACGGTGCAGGACTTGCCGGTGCCGGTGGTCCCCAGGATCGCGAAGTGCTTGCCGAGCAGGTCGTCGGTCTTGATCATGGCCGGGATCGAGGCATCCTGGCGCAACGTTCCGACCCTGACTGCATTCTCGCCGACCGAGGAGAATGCCTTCAACAGCTCTTCCTTGGAGGCAACGCGCACCCGATCGCCCAGCGCCGGATAGGCCGAGACGCCGCGATTGAACCCGCTGTGCTGGCCATTCTCGTCCCTGTGGATCTCACCGACGAGGCCGAGCTCGGCGATCCAGACCTCGGGCTCGCCTTCCTTCTGCGCCGGCACCGGCACGCTCAAGGCCGAGACCAGGCCGAGCGCGATCGAGGTCGTGGTGTCGATACCGAGCAGCGTGCCCATCTCGGGGCGGGCCGTCAATCCCGCGCGGGCATCCCGGTTGTCGTCGAGCAGCACGATCGCCTTGGAGCCGGTGACGGAGACGATGCGGCCGATGGAACGGTCGACCACCTTGCCGGCTGCCGAGACGGGGTTCTGGGACATGTACAAGGGCGTCACTCCATCTGACTGGCTGCAGACGATTCCGCCACATGGTTGGACCGGCGCAGCGTCGCGGCAGAGAACATCCGGCTGCGCTCGCCGCCGCTGATGGGCAGGCCGACCACGACCTCGGTACCCTTGCCGCGATCGCTGTCAATCGCCATGCGGCCGCCATGCAGCTCGATCAGCGCCTTGGCAATGGGCAGTCCGAGGCCGGTGCCTTCCCGCTTGCGGGTATGGCTGCCGTCGACCTGGCCGAACGGCATCAAGGCGACAGCCATGTCGTCGACCGACATGCCGATCCCGGTATCGGTGACCGAGATTTTGACGCGGCCTTCCTCCTCGGTCTGCGCCCGCAACGTCACCGTGCCGCCTTCGGGGGTGAACTTGATGGCGTTCGACAGGAGATTCATGAAGATCTGCTTGATCTTGACGCTGTCCGCCTCGATTACCGGCAGGTCGGTATCGATCTTGGCGAGGAGGTCGATCTTGGCGTCGCTCGCGGCGATGCGGAAGAAGGCGAGGCAGGAGGTCAGCACCTCGTCCAGATGCACGTCGCGCAGGTCGAGGGTGAACTTGCCGCTCTGGATCTTCGAAATCTCGAGGATGTCGTTGATGATCGAGAGCAGGTGCTTGGCGGCGTCCTGAATGAGGCCCGAGTACTCGACGATCTGGCCCGAGGGCAGCTGGCGCTGCTCGACCTCGCCGATCAGGCGGGAAAAGCCGATGATGGTGTTGAGCGGCGTCCTCAGCTCATGGCTCATGTTGGCGATGAACTCGGACTTCAGCTTGTTGGCGAGCTCGGCTTCGACGCGGGCGGAGTGCTCCGCGACCCTGGCCCGATGGCGCACGATCGCGTCTCCCAGCAGCGAGGCGTACTCGCTGAGGAGCGAGTTCGATTTGCCGGAGTTGATGACGGTGCCGAGCATGCTACTCTTTGCGTACGTGCTGAAAAATCCAAACGCACGTTACGCCATCACAACATAAAGTCTGGTTAACGCACAAATACGTTGTTTACGGATTGAATGCCGAATATGCAGGCGGCCTGGTTAACGCTAGGTTTACCGCGCCGGGCCAGGCTCTGGCCCGGCGGCCGCGATTCGCACGGATCATGATCCCGGGAGGTGTGCCTTGAGGATACTCGTCACGGGCGGCGCAGGCTTCATCGGCTCGGCCGTCTGCCGCCATCTCGTGCGCAACACGACCGCTTCCGTCGTCAACGTCGATAAGCTGACCTACGCCGCCAACCTCGCCTCGCTGAAGGAGGTGGCCGGGCACGCGCGCTACCAGTTCGAGCGTGCCGACATCGCCGACCGTCCTGCGATGGAGCGGATCTTCGAGCGCACCCAGCCCGATGCGGTGATGCATCTGGCTGCCGAGAGCCATGTCGATCGCTCGATCACGGGATCGGGAGAATTCATCCAGACCAACATCGTTGGAACCTACACGCTGCTGGAAGTGGCACGCAGCCACTGGAGCGGGCTCGGTGAAGCCGCGCGGAAAGCCTTCCGCTTCCTGCACGTCTCGACCGACGAGGTTTTTGGCTCGCTCGGGCCCCAGGGCCATTTCACCGAGACCACACGCTACGACCCTTCGTCCCCCTATTCCGCCTCGAAGGCCGCGTCCGATCATCTGGCGACCGCCTGGCACCGGACCTACGGACTGCCAGTCATCATCTCGAACTGCTCCAACAATTACGGCCCCTATCACTTCCCCGAGAAGCTCATTCCGCTGATGATCCTGAATGGGCTCGAGGAGAAGCCGTTGCCGGTCTATGGCGACGGCTCCAATATCCGCGACTGGCTCTATGTGGATGACCATGCGCGCGCGCTCGCGCTGATTGTCGCGCGCGGGCGACCGGGCGAGAGCTACAATGTGGGAGGGCGCAACGAGCGCACCAACCTCACCGTCGTCGAGCGCATTTGCGACATCCTGGATGCGGCGGCACCAGCGGGCCGACCGCGCCGCCGGCTGATTACCTACGTCGCCGACCGGCCCGGCCACGATCTGCGCTATGCGATCGATGCCGGCAAGCTCGAGCGCGACCTCGGCTGGAACGCGCGCGAGACATTCGAGAGCGGGATCGAGAATACGGTGCGCTGGTATCTGGCGAACCGCTGGTGGTGGGAGCCGATCCGCTCTGGCGTCTACCAGGGCGAGCGGTTGGGTCTGGCGGCGTTGGCCGAGGTGCCGCTCGAGCAGGCGGAGGGCTGAAGCGTGCGATTGCTGATCACAGGCTGGCAGGGACAGGTGGCGCGCTCGCTCGCAGCTGCCGCCGCCAAGGACAGATCGGTCGAAGCCCTCGCGATCGGCCGGCCGGCGCTCGATCTGGTCAAGTTGCCGACGATCCTGCGCACGCTTTCGGACGCCCGGCCCGACGTCGTCATCAACGCCGCTGCCTATACCGCCGTCGACAAGGCCGAGAGCGAGCCGGCGGCGGCCCACGCTCTCAACTGCGACGGGGCCCGCCTGCTGGCTGAAGCCTCAGCCGAGCGCGGCGTGCCGATCATCCACCTCTCGACCGACTACGTGTTCGACGGCAGCAAAGCCACGCCCTACCTCGAGAGCGATCCGACCGCGCCGCTCGGCGTCTATGGGCGCAGCAAGCTCGCCGGCGAGCTGGCCGTTGCCGCCGCCAACCCGCGGCATGTGATTCTCAGGACCGCGTGGGTGCACAGTCCGTTCGGGCAGAACTTCGTCAAGACCATGTTGCGCCTGGGGGCGGAGCGAACGAGCCTGCGCGTGGTCGACGATCAGGTCGGCAGCCCGACCTATGCGCCGCACCTGGCCGCCGCGATCCTCGCTGTCGCCCGCCAGATCGCGGGCGCTTCGGCCGGGAGCCCGCACTTCGGGCTCTATCATGGGGCCGGGCGCGGCGAGGTCAGCTGGTGCGGGCTAGCGCGCGAGATATTCCGACTTTCAGCGGCGCGTGGCGGCCCATCCGCCGCCCTCGAGCCGATCCCGACCAGCGGCTATCCGACGCCGGCTCAGCGTCCAGCCAACTCGCGTCTGGACTGCCGCAAGCTGGAAGCCCAGTTCGGCGTCACCCTGCCGGACTGGCACGTGGGCGTCGAGGATTGCGTCGAGCGCATCCTCGCGGGCACGGATTGAGCTCTGACGATTGGGTGACCGGCGGCGCACCATTGCCCGTCATCGCGCCCGCGCATCGTAGGCCGGACCGAGCCTTGGCGAAGTTCGACGCGACCCGGCATGCCATGTCGGACACCGGCCGGCGAACGGCCGGCCTCGGTCCGACCTACGGTGCAGCACTGGCTGGAAATCTCGGTGCCTGGCACCGATTTTCCACAACCACCCGTCATCCCGGCCGCGCACCGGCCGCTGGCGTGCCCATTTTCGCCAGCGCCTGTTCCGGGGCGTGAGCCGGGATCTTCGCGGCATCGTCAGCGTCCGCGGCCCAGATCCCGGATCGCGCCTCGCGCGTCTGGGATGACGGGCGACGGAATGAGGAAACAAGGTTTCCCACTGGGAAAAATCTGTTGACGGGCTGTCAACCGGATCGATCGGATTTGACGCAAATCCCGTCGCGCCAATTTATCCGACCGAAGAGTTGTTCGGCTAGGCTTCGCTGCATTGGGATTATCCATCGAGGCGTGCGAAGGCCATGGGCAGGATCTGCAACGACGCGACGGCCGCTATGATCGGCCTCGAAACACCAGAGGGTGCGGTCTGCGACCAGGCCGGGGCCACGGCGCGCCATTTCTCGCTCGCACGCGGCATGTGGATGCAGGGTCTCGGGCAGCACAATGGTCTGCTCGCCATCGATGCGTTGCGCCAGCGGACCCCGCATTGCCCCAAGACGCTGGCCGGCTACGTCCAGTCGTTCTCCAGCCAGCAGCGTTAGGCCTGGCACCGTTGCAGCGACGCCTCCATTCTTCATCGGATTTGCAACAACCCCTTCCAATCCAGCCCACGGTCGAGCTAGCGTTGCGCGCTGCGGTGCGAAGGAGCGGCACGATGAGTTTCACCAAGCGGGACGTTGCAGGTCTTCTCGGCAAGACCTCGATCTTTGGCGGTCTCTCCGAGCCCGACCGCGACGCGCTCGGCCGCGAGATGCGCGGCCAGGTGTTCGCCAACGGGCAAATGCTGTTCTCGCGTGGCGATCCGGGCTCCGACATCTATCTGATCCTGAAGGGCCGGGTACGACTCTCGATCCTGTCCCCCGAGGGACGAGCGCTCTCCTTTCTCATTGCTGGCCCGGGCGACATCTTCGGCGAGATTGCCTCGCTCGATGGCGGCGTGCGCACCGCTGACGCCACCGCCGCGACCGAGGCGACTGTCGCCATGCTGTCGCGCACGGCCCTGCGGCGGCTGATCGAGACGCGGCCGGCGGTCGCCCTCGCCTCGGTCGAGTTCGTCTGCTCGCGGCTGCGCGCGACCGACGACCGCCTGGAGGCCATCGCCCTCTATCCGATCGAGGCGCGGCTTGCCCGCTTCCTGATCTCGGCGCTGCATCTGAAGGGCATCACTGCCTCGACCGGCCGCGCCGAGCTCGACCTGCCGATGTCCCAGGGCGAGATCGCCTGCATGATCGGAGCCAGCCGGCCCAAAGTGAACGGCGCGCTTTCCTCGCTCGAAGGCGCGGGCGCGATCAAGCGCGACGGCGAGCGCATCAGTTGCGAGCTCGACCGTTTGCGCCAGATCGCCGACGGCGAGGGCGCCTGAGCCTCAGGTGTTCCGGCCCATTCATTCGATTCCGGCGAAGCTGGATCAATGAATGGAAAGACGGAACACAAACAAGGAGGTAGCTAGTGGGCTGGCCATTCATTTGGGGTACCAAATGAATGAGTCAGAACACTAGTGAAAACGCCAGGGATTGCGTAGTGTCGGCTGTCATGAACAAGATCCTCCGCCCCCGCGATTTCCTGCTGACGACCCAGGCCGCCGAAGGCATGGCCCGGCGCCGCTGGAGCGTTGCCGAGATCGAGGCGATGGTCGCGGCCGGCATCCTCCTCGAAGACGAGCGTTTCGAGTTGATCGGGGGAGAGGTGGTGCCCATGTCGCCCAAGGGCAATCGGCACGAGGTGGTGAAGCAGGCGTTGCAAGAGTACTGGTTCCCGAAGGTTGCCGGAGGCGACGTCGGACTCATCACCGAGACGACACTGCGGACCGGTGCGGACAGCTACTGCGAGCCGGATTTCCTGTTCTGGCCGCGCTCGATCGCGCTCGCGGACATCACAGTCGCGACCACCCTGCTGCTGGTCGAGGTCGCCGATACGAGCCTAGCCTATGACACGGGGCGCAAGGCCCACAGCTACGGGGCGCTGGGCTTGCGCGAGTATTGGGTCATCAATGCCCTCACGCTCACGACCCACATCCACCGCAAACCCTCCGCGGACGGCTATGGCTGGACGCGCAAGCTCGGTCCGACCAAGCGTCTGGTGCCAAAACTGCTGCCGGCTTTGGCGGTAGCTCTCGCCGGGCTCGGCTTGGAGCCGCTCGCCGATGACTGAGTCGAGCACGCGCCTCACGCTCGATATCGCCGGCTGGGCCAAGGGCCTGCCGCCGGGATTGGGTGCATTGGACCTCGGCCGCCTCGCCGCGCTCGAGCTCGATCTGCTCGCCGGCGATCTGCCGCTGCCGGTCGCCGTCTTGAAGTCCTCGGCACTCGACAACAACCGCGCTTTCATGCGCCGGTTTCTCGCGGCGACGGGAGCCAAGATCGCGCCGCACGGCAAGACCACGATGGCGCCGGCCCTCTTCCAGATGCAGCTCGACGACGGCGCCTGGGGCATCACCGCGGCGACCGCCGCGCAGGTTCTGGCCTTTCGCCGCTTCGGCGTGCCGCGGATCTTCCTCGCCAACGAGCTGGTCGGGCGGGCGAGCATCGATGCCGTTCTGGCCGAGTTGGCAGCCGATCCGAAGTTCGATTTCTATTGCCTGATCGATTCCGCGGCTGGCCTCTCCCAGCTCGCCGAGCGTGCGAGGCTCGCGCGCATCGGCCGCCCCGTCAACGTGCTGGTCGAGCTGGGCAGCCCAGGTGCCCGCACCGGCGTCAGGTCGCTGGCGCAAGCGGCGTTGCTCGCGCGCGCGGCCAAGGCGGCGGCCCCTTGGGTCGCGTTGCGAGGGGTAGAGGCCTATGAGGGCGTGTTCGCCAGCAAGACCGCGAAAGAGGACGAGGAGAAGGTTGGCGAGTTGCTGGGGCGGGTCGTCTCGCTCGCCGCGCTCGCACGCGAGGAAGGCCTGTTCGCGGCCGGTCCGGTCATCCTTTCGGCGGGCGGCAGCAGCTTTTTCGATCTGGTAGCGCGCCAGCTCGGGGGCGAGCAGGATGGCATCGTCGTGCTGCTGCGCAGTGGCTGCACGCTGACCCACGACGATCTTTCCTATGCGCGCGCGTTCGATCGCCTGCTCGAGCGCTCGCCCGAGGTTGGCAAGCTCGGTGCTGGCCTGCTGCCAGCGCTGGAGGTCTGGGGCATGGTGCAGTCCCGGCCCGAGCCGGGATTGGTCTACGTCAATGTAGGCAAGCGCGACATCTCGCACGACGTGGAATTGCCGGTGCCGACCGCCTGGGCGCGGCCGGGCTTGCACGATCTTCCGCAAAGGTTTGCCGCGGGTCATCGCGTGCTGCGCCTCAACGACCAGCACGCCCATATCGCCGTACCGGCGGACAGCCCGCTCGCCGTCGGCGACATGGTCGGCTTCGGCATCTCGCATCCCTGCACCACCTTCGACAAATGGCAGGTGCTGCTGCTGGTCGACGACGGCTACCGGGTCAAGGGCGCGGTGCGCACCTATTTCTGACCGGCTTCGATCAGGGTTCGAGCAGCAACGGAACGATCTTGTCAGGTCGACGCCGAAGTAATTTTCCGTCCGCGGACCTGTTACAAACCGAATACAATATGAAGGCAATAATTCATCGGGGTCCGGCCTTGTACTGGCCGGGTTCGCGACCATCTCGGCGATAGTGAGTAAGCCACTCACCGACACACTCGCGACCAAAGAAAAACAAGGGAGAGTATCATGAGCAAAACCACCATCGCCATCGGCGTCCTCGCAACGGTTCTCACGCAGTCCGCAGCCAACGCCGCCACGGCACCTGTCGCCATGCCCGCGCAGCTTCCGATCATCGGGGCCGCTCCCGTGATCTCCAACGCCGCCAAGGCGCAGATCCTCAAGTCCGACTATTTCCAGGTGGCCGGCAAGAAGCGCCCATTCGTGCGGGCCTTCGTCCAGGAGAGCGGGCCCACCTTCGCCCAGTACATCCAGACGCTGAAGTACAAGGAAGACGTCGAGGAGGTTGGCACGGTCGCCGACATCCGCGCGGCATTCGAGCAGTTCCGCTCGATCGGCTGACGGCAGCGTGCAGCCCGCTTTCGACCGGCGTTGGATGCCTGCAAGGGCACTCAGCGCCGGTTGCGCCCGCGGTGCCATCGACGCATGGGCGGGGACAGCCGGCCCGGGTCCGGTCTAGAACCTTGCTCTGTCGCATTTTCTTTCGACGAACCGGTGGCCACTTCGTCGGAAAATGCTCTAATGTGAAAACGTCGGCCGATTGCAAACGGCCACTCCGCGCGAGGTGTGCCATGGCTGAAATCGCTCCCCGCAGGACCGCACAATTCGTGGTCAAGGCGACCAAGCACTGCAATTTGCGTTGCAATTACTGCTATGAGTACAAAGAGCTCGGCAACAAGCAACGGATGCAACTCGACAGTCTGCGCGGGATGTTCGTCAATGTCCGCGACCACGCGCTCACGCACGGGTTCGAGTCACTCGATTTCGTCTGGCATGGCGGCGAGCCGTTCATGCTGCCGCTGGATTACTACCAAGCACTCCAGCTGATGCAGCAAGAAATTTTCACGGGCGGCCTAGAGGTGACTAATGTCGTCCAGTCGAACCTCACGGTTCTGACCGACAGGCACATCGAGTTCCTCAAGAATTCTGGTTTCTTTCGCGGCATCGGTGTCTCCTTCGACGTCTATGGCGACCAGAGGGTTGACACTGCCGGTAAGTTGCGTACCGATGCGATCTTGAAGAATATTCAGCGCCTGATCGAGGAGCGCATCAAGTTCGGCGCCATCACGGTGCTTGCCCGCAACACACTTCCGCATGCCCGCAGCATCTACAAATTCTGGGATAAGATGGGTATCCAATTCCGTTTCCTGCCATTTTACATGAGTGCATTCGACAATCAGGTGCTCGAGCATGCGCTGACGAACGAGGAGATCGTCGCGGCGCTCACCGACATTTTCCACGACTGGATGGCGTCGGAGCGTGCGACCTCTGTCGATCCTATTGCGGAGTATGTCGGCTACGCCGCCAACAGTCTCACCGATGCGCCGCGGCAGCGCTATCACAAAATGCAGCAGGAGGTCGTGTTCCTCGTCAATCTCGACGGCGGAGTGTGGGGCGTCGGCGATGCCTATGATCCGGCCAAACGCTATGGCAACATGTTCTCGGAGAGCTTCACGGCCATCCTCGACTCAGCCGTCCGGCGGGCGATTGTCGCCCAGTCGGACGAGCGGGTCGCCCGCCATTGCGGGCCTTGTCCCCACTATGGCCACTGCCCAGGAGCATTCGTCGCCGACGCGACGCCCGAGCAGGCCGCGGCGCTCGAGCGCTCGGGCTGTCTGGTGCGGGTGATGCTCGATCGAATGACAGCCACGCTGGAGCAAACCGATGTCGGGCAGGCGCTGATGGCGGGCGGCATCGAGCAGATCGACAACCAGGCGCTGAAGATAGCGCTGTAGCCGTGGTGCGGTCCGAGCGGCGCGCCTTCTCCTCATGCGCCGTTGGTCGTCATGGCTGCTGGATCTCCCAGGTCGGGCTCGACGAGACGGCTATTTCTGACCGGGTTCGATCTCGAGCCGGGATAGCTCGCCGCCGGTGCGCAGGTCGACGACGACAATGCCCTCGCCGCCGCCGATGCTAGCGTAGTGGACGGCCAGGCGATTACCGTCGAGACTGATGGAGCGCACGCTCGCTCCCGCGGGGAGGACGAGCCGCCCGGCCTCGATGCCTGCCTTGGCAGCAGGCGGATCGCTCGCAGGCACGCGGGAAACGCGATAGGCGATGGTGCCCGCGACCACCAGCAGGCCGGCAACCAGCAGCACACCCAAGCCGATCACCAGCGCCTTCAGCAGCTTCACTTGACGTGACGCTGGCGCCGTGCCGGGAGTGGTCGCGGTGTCGAATGGAACGGTCATGGTGGAGGCGGCCGGGTGGAAGGCGTTGCGGAGCGGCGGATCGACTTGGTCGCGGGCGTGGACGAGGCAGGCAGCCGTCTCGACCGTCTGCTCGCGGCCCGGCTCGGCGACCTCAGCCGAACCCGGCTGCAGGCCTTGATCCGGCAAGGCGAGGTCCGGCTCGGCGGGAAAACGATAGTCGACCCCGGACACAGGGTCAAACCGGGCGACGCGATCGAGCTGAGCCTGCCCGTACCGGTCGCGGCCGAGCCTCTGCCCGAGCCGATCCCGCTCGTCATCGTGCATGAGGACGAGACCCTCGTCGTCATCGACAAGCCGGCTGGCATGGTCGTGCATCCGGCGGCGGGGCATGCGACCGGCACGCTCGTCAACGCGCTCATTGCCCACTGCGGCGACACCCTGTCGGGCATCGGCGGCGTCAGGCGGCCCGGCATCGTGCATCGCCTCGACAAGGATACGAGCGGCCTCCTCGTCATCGCCAAGTCCGACGCGGCGCATCGTGGCCTCGCCGATCAGTTCGCCGCCCATGGCCGCGACGGCCGGCTCGTGCGGGTCTATCAGGCGCTGGTCTGGGGCAAGCCCGACCAGCGCCTGGGCCGAATCGAAGCGGCGCTCGCGCGCTCGGCGGCGAACCGGACGAAGATCGCGGTGGTGCGCAGCGGCGGGCGGCAGGCGGTCACCCATTATGAGCTGCTGGAGGCGTTCGCCGCGCCGGGCGGCAAGCCAGCCGGCAAGCCGGTTGCGAGCCTCCTCGCCTGCCGGCTCGAGACCGGCCGCACCCATCAGATCCGGGTCCACCTCGCCTCGATCGGCCATCCCGTGCTCGGCGATCGCAGCTATGGCGCCGGGTTCGCGGCGAGTGCGCGAGCGCTGCCGGAACGCGCTCGCTCGATGCTGGAGCTGCTGGGTCGGCAGGCGCTGCATGCCTGCGAGCTCGGCTTCGAGCATCCTGTCTCGCGGCGCGCGCTGCACTTCCAGAGCGCCATGCCCAAGGACATGGAGCGGCTGGTCGAAGCGTTGAGGCGGCTCGCGGGAAGCAAGCGCTCCTGATTGAATGCCGATCGTCGGCGGTCCCTTCGCCAAGCCGTTCATGCCCGGTTCAGGTGGCCGCCCTATTTTGGGAGTCTCAAACCTGCCCGGCTCGAATGGACGGCACTGCGTTTTTGCGCAGCTCCGGGATGAGTTGCCCGGGCACGACCCAATTGGGGGAAAATATGCGTAAACTCCTGAAGCCTCTCGGCATCGTTGCCGTTGCTCTCGCCATGATGACCGCGATCGTCAGCGATGCCGAAGCCGGCCGCCGTCGCCACCACAACAACAATGGTCGATTCATTGCTGGTCTGGCCACCGGCATCATCGCCGGTGTCATCATCAATCATGCGACGCGCCGGCACAATAACCGCGGCTACAATCAGTCAAGCTACCGTCACTATTCGTCGCAGCCCTCCTATGAGCAGGTCTGCTATCGCGGCGCGCCGCGGTGCACCTCGCGCTGGGATTGCTGGGTGAACGACTGGGGTCGTGAGGTCTGCGAGCGCGTCGAGCGCTGCAATCGTCCGCTCATCTGCGAGTAGGCAAACGCCGACTGGCAGGCGCGTGTCGACCGCTATCGGCGAGCGCCTGCATTCGTCTTGCTGAGAACGCGCACCGTATGCATGGCGATTGCTGCGGCATTGGACACGTTGAGACTGTGCAGCGTGCCGGGCGTATGCAGTCGGCAGGTCCGATCGCAGAGATCCTGCGTCAACCGGCGCAAGCCCTTCTCCTCGGCCCCGAGCACCAGGGCGAGCGGGTCTCCCGATCCCAGGGCCAGGCAGTTCTCCAACGCTTCCGATGCATCGCCATCGAGGGCAATGCGCTGAACGCCCAGCTCGCCCAGCTCGGCAAGGGCGCGCGCGAGATTGGTCACGCAGACGACCGGCACCAGCTCGAGGCCGCCCGAGGCGACCTTGGCGAGCGCTCCCGCGAGCGGGGGACTGTGCCGCGAGGTCATGACGAGACCAGCCACTCCAAATGCCGCCGCCGAGCGCAGGATTGCCCCCACATTGTGTGGATCGGTCACCTGATCGAGCACGATCAGCAGTGCCGGTCCCCGTTCTGTCGCCACCACGAGATCGCCGAGATCGGGATCCTCGAGCGGCTCGGTCTCGACCAGGGCGCCCTGGTGCACGGCGTCCCCACCCAGCTCCCGGTCGAGGTCGCGCGGCGAAACCGATAGCGGCTCGATCCCACGCATGGCAACGGCCTCCCGCATGCGATGGAGCGCATTGTCGGTCAGCAACACCCGGTGCAGGCTGCGCTTGGGATTGCGGATCACCGCTTCGACGGCGTGGACGCCATAGATCAGCGTGGGCCCCTCGGAGCTATGCTCGCGCTGCGGCCGGCGCCGATGAGGATCTCCACCCTTGCCTCGGCTCATGGGCGCCATCCGGCCAAGCGTGCCAGGAACTTCCCTGCAGGCTTGTTACATCGTGACAAGAGAATTTCGAGCCGTCCGATCTTGATCCGCTGTCGGGTCATCCCAAGTCCTTTGTCAGGGCGACGGGGTGAGATGAACCGGTTCTTCATTCCGTTCTCCCATAGTCATCACGCCAAAGCCTTTGCAACACGCAAACAGCGAGGATTTAATGCGCAAACTCGTCCTGATTCCAGCCGTGCTCGCCATGTCGTGCCTCACAGCGGGTAGCTTCGTTGCTGTCGCGTCGGCCGCGGGCCCGGCCAGCATCGACCAGACGACGGCGATCGCCGATGCCCAGAGCAGTCCCTCCCGCGTGCACAACTACTGGTCGCATGGGTGCTTCTATGTCCACACCTGCGTCAAGTGGAAGTATGGCTACTGCAAGCGCTGGGGCCATGTGCAGAGCTATTGCAACTACCAGCCTTCCGGCAAAAACTACGGCGGGTCCAATAGCGGGGGCTACTGAGTTGCATTGAGGCTGTCCGGGCGCTGCTTTCGACGGTCCGGAAGTCCCCTTCCATGGGTGCTTCCGGACTATTGCCATTGGCTCGCCTCGGCTCAGCGCAGCTTCAGCGTCGCCAAGCCTACCAGCGCCAGGATCACGCTGATGATCCAGAAGCGGATGACGATGGTGGGTTCCTGCCAGCCCTTCTGCTCGAAATGGTGATGGAGCGGCGCCATTCGGAAGACCCGTTTGCCAGTGAGCTTGAAGGAGGCGACCTGCACGATCACCGACAGCGTCTCCAGCACGAACAGCCCGCCGACGATCGCGAGCACGATCTCGTGCTTGGTCACAACCGCGATCGAGCCGAGCGCGCCGCCGAGCGCGAGCGAGCCGGTGTCGCCCATGAAGATCATGGCGGGCGGCGCGTTGAACCATAGGAAGCCGAGCCCTGCTCCCACCAGCGCGCCGCAGATGATTGCCAGCTCGCCCGTGCCCGGCACATGGTGAATCTGCAGATACTTGGCGAAGATCACGTTGCCCGACAGATAGGCGATCAGGCCGAAGGTCGCCGCCGCGATCATGACGGGCACGATCGCCAAGCCGTCGAGGCCGTCGGTCAGGTTGACCGAGTTGCCAGCGCCCGCAATCACGATCAGACCGACGATCAGGAACGCCGGTCCCATGTAGAGCAGCACATCCTTGAAGAAAGGAACGGTGAGGGAGCTCGCAAACACCGGATCGCCGATGTGCATGACAGCCCAGGTGGCGG
>JANNSW010000560.1:0-4986 GCA_031403055.1 Hyphomicrobiaceae bacterium
AAGGGGTGGTGAACGGGGGGAGTCTCGGCTAGAGGCAGGCACGCCAAGCAAGCGACGGGAGACCACCATGCCCAAATCCATCCTCGGCATCATCGGCGGCTCGGGACTCTATGAGCTGCCCGGGCTCGAGGACGTGCGCGAGGAGCGGATCGCCTCGCCCTGGGGCGAGCCGTCGGATGCGCTCAGGATAGGGCGGATCGGGGCGACCAGCATCGTCTTTCTCGCCCGCCACGGCCGCGGCCACAAGGTCTCGCCCACCGATATCAATTACCGCGCCAACATCGACGCTCTCAAGCGCGCGGGCGTGACCGATCTCGTGTCGGTCTCGGCCTGCGGGTCATTGAAGGAGGAGCTGCCGCCCGGCCATTTCGTGCTCGTCGACCAGTTCATCGATCGCACATTTGCGCGGGAGAAAAGCTTTTTCGGGCGGGGGTGCGTCGCCCACGTCTCGATGGCCGATCCGGTGAGCCCCGGCCTCCTCGATCGCATCGCCACAGCAGCGGCGGCCGAGCGGATAGCGGTCACCAAGGGCGGCACCTATCTGGTGATGGAAGGCCCGCAATTCTCGACGCGTGCCGAGAGCGAGCTCTACCGCTCCTGGGGCTGCTCCGTCATCGGCATGACCAACATGCCCGAAGCCAAGCTCGCACGCGAAGCCGAGATCCCCTACGCGACCATCGCCATGGTGACCGACTACGACTGCTGGCACGGCGATCACGCCGCCGTCGACGTGGCGGCCGTCATCAAGGTGCTGAAGGAGAATGCCTCAAAAGCTGCCCGCCTCGTCGCGCGGGTCGCACGCGACTTCCCGGCCGACCATCCCGCCTGCCCGATCGGCTCCGACCGCGCCCTCGACGTCGCCATCATCACGCCGCCGGACGCACGCGATGCCGCGTTGCTGGCAAAGCTCGATGCGGTGGCGGGGCGGGTGTTGAAAGTGAGGGAATAGGGAGTAGGTAATAGTAGAAAGATTCCCTACTCCCTACTCCCTACTTCCTACTCCCTACTCCCTACTTCCTATTTCGTCCCAAACATCCGATCGCCCGCGTCACCCAGGCCCGGCACGATGTAGCCATGGTCGTTCAGATGGCTGTCGATTGCGGCGGTGTAGACCATCACGTCGGGATGGGCCGCACCCAACGCCTTGATCCCCTCGGGCGCCGACAGCAGGCAGACGAGCTTGATGTCCGTGACGCCCTGCTCCTTCAACCGGCTGATGGCGGCCGAGACGGAGTTGCCCGTCGCCAGCATTGGATCGACCAATACGACGAGGCGCTCGGCGATGTCCTCAGGCACCTTGAAGTAATACTCGACCGCGGTCAGCGTCTCGGGGTCGCGATAGATGCCGATATGGCCGACGCGTGCCGAAGGCACCAGCTCGAGCAGGCCATCGAGCAGGCCGATACCGGCCCGCAGAATCGGCACGAACACGAGCTTCTTGCCCTTGATGAAGGGCGCCTCCATCGGTCCGAGCGGGGTCTCGATGCTGCGGGTCTCGATCGGCAGATCACGCAGCACCTCGTAGCCGAGCAGCAGGCTGATCTCGCGCAGGAGCTGGCGGAACACCGCCGACGGCGTGGTCTTGTCCCGCATCAGCGAGAGCTTGTGCACGACGAGGGGATGATCGACCAGGACGACATTGGGATAGGTCTGCTTCGGCATCGTCGTTTCCCCCAAGCTCATTCACTCAGAACACTGATCCGTCGCTCACGATCCTGACCGGGGGGCCGCCGTCCGCGCGCAGCTCCTTGGCGATGCGCCGGCCGGCCGACCAGGTGCCGCCCTCGAGGATCGCGGCGAGCGGCAGATCGCGCGCCTTCGGCCCGAGCCGGTAGCGGACGAGCGGCACCAGCCGGTCGAGGAGGGCAACCGTCAAGGCCCGCCACTCGACGATCGGCTCCTCGTGCGGGGCAAAGGCACGCTCGAGCATGCCCGCCGGATCGGGAATGAGCACGCAGAGGTCGATCATGAGCCCGCCATTCCGGTATTCGGCGAGCCCCGTCAGATGATCGATCAGCGTCACTTTCAGCCCAGCCTCCTCGAGCGGCTCGATCAGCGAGTAGGCGAGCCATTGCGAGAGCTTGTGCAGCGGCATGTAGCCGTCGGCCATTCCCGTACCCTTGATCGCAGGGTGATGCCAGGTGTCGCCAAGTGGGATGCCACCGAGAGACAGGCGTCCCGGCCAGATCGGGCCGAGTGCATTCAGCAAGAGGACGAGGATGTCGGGCGCCTTCACCTCGCCGTTCTCCGCACGGGCTTTCAGCCAGTCATAGAGGCCGCCGATGCGGGCGCCGGCGCCGAAATACTCAGGCTTGGCGACGATGGTGCCGCCGAGCCGGTTGAGCAGTCCGGCCCGGCCTTCCAGGCCTTCGAGCAGATTGTCGGGACCGGCCTGGAAAGCGGCAGCAAGGCGCTCGGGCGTGAGCCGCATCAGACCCGGCGCGTCGGCCTGCAGCAGGTTCGCGGGCCGCGTCGAGAAGAGGCCGTTGCGGAACGCTTCCAGGCTGGCGATCGCAAGCCCTTCCGAGCGCGCGAGCACGCTGCCGGTCACGGGATCGCGATAGCGCCAGATTGGCCCGGCGCCGGCATCGAGCAGCACGCTGGTCACCGCCAGCTCGAAGCGGATGCGCGCCCGCTCGTCCGTATCGACCTCCAACCGGTCGGCGATCGCGGCCCAGCGATCCTTGCCAGCGACCATGAAATGCCGCCAGCGCGCGTGCAGGGGAATGTCGAGGCTGGGATAATTCTGCCTGATGGTCTCGGCCACATAGTCGGCGACGCCATCGAGATTGTCGATCGCCACGCTGAAATGCTCGAGGTCGTGCTCGAGCCCGGCTTCCAGCACGAGTTTCGCCCGCTGGCGCACCGCATGGGACGACAGCAGCTCGCGTGCGGCTGCGCGATCGATGTCGGCCTCGTTCATGCTCACTCCGCCGGTCGGTAGTGTCCCAGTTTGGAATCCAATGCGCCACGCACCAGCAATCAACCACTAAGCGATCGAGCGCACCAGATCCTTGACCGTCTGGGTCAAACCAATGGGCAGGGAGCTGAGGTCCTTGGCTTGGAATGACAGGTTGAGATAGCGAGCCGCCAACGTTGCAACCGCGCGTGCCTGGTCCGCATCGCGGCGTCGTTTGCCGGTCTCGCGGCTCGGTTGCTTGGATACCCAGTACTTGTGCAGCGAAAATACGCGAGGATCCGCACAACTCATCCAGAGCGGGCGTCCATCCTCACCTATCACAATCTGCTCGAATTTCGGAGCGTTGATCAGCCATTGCAGGCCAGAGATCGCCGCAGCAACCAGTCCATCGGCCTCGGTCAATGCCTCGTCAGGCCTCAGGGCTTCCAGTTGACGCTCGGGTCGAATGAAATCAACGAGGAACCCCTCATCGTTCGAAGCACTGTAGTGCCCAGGCTCGGCAGAGAACGAACGATCAATTCGCCGGAGAAGTCCGATAACTCCTTCAGCCCGCTCTTCAACCAACGCCAAACTGAGCCGTTGGCGTGTATCCCACAGCAGGTCAAGGTCCCGTGTCGCGGTGAGAGCACCATCGAATAGGATACCAGCCCGCGCCTCGTAAGCATAAAGAGAATGCGTTCCAACGACAAATGCCTTGACGCCAAGCAATCCGACCTCGTCGAGCTTGCGCAGTATCCTTGCAGCCGTCCGCGGCATGCGCCCGAGGCCAAGTGCCCGGTTGACGCGGCCCATCTGCTCGAGCCGAGCGGAAAGCCTCGTGGTGCGTTGCCGTAAGCGCGTGCGCTGTTCGGTATACTCAGCTTTGATCCGTTCGGTCTCGGTCGAGCGTGGTCCGATGGATTTTTCCGAAGCGTGATAAACCCGATAAAGGTAGTCCGTTCCGTTCCGTCGCTTCCAACGCATCGTGCCCCGGTAGCTGTGCCTGAACTCGCGATCAGCGATGCGCCAGACCTCGAAGGCCTGTTGGGCATCCACGAGCTGTCGGCGCTGCTCGTTGCTCAATTCGGCGAAGTCCATGAGAAACCTCTAACCCATTGAAGAAAAAACATTTGCCCGAGTCGGTATGGGAAATCAACTGAATTCGGGCAAAATGAGCAATTCCAAATAGTTAGATCAAAAACGTATTGGACGAACGGAGCGGCACTGACGCTGCTACCACTCGCTTCCTGTACGACTTGGGTCGGCCCGGCATCGCTGCCTCGGCGTCGAGTCTGTACGCCGTACACGCCGGTCAGCTCATATGCTCGAAGGTATCAGTACTCGTCCAACTCACGGCCCTTGGTGGCGGCGAGGTCGCCCGGCTTGGAAACGCTCGCATCCACGTAATAGCCGGCGGCCTTCTTGGCATCCATCTCGACGCGGGCATCCGCGGGAATGAGCCCATCGGGGATCGGCACGCGCTCGTCAATCGCGATGCCGTGCGCGGCCATGGCGTCGAACTTCAAATTGCTCATGGAGATCCAGCGGTTTATCCGCCTGACCCCGAGCCAGTTGAAGACATCGGGCATCAGATCCTGGAAGCGCATATCCTGCACACCCGCGACGCACTCGGTCCGCTCGAAATAGGCTGCCGCGCTGTCGCCTGCGGGATTGCGCTTCCTCGCATTGTAGACGAGGAACTTGACGACCTCGCCGAGCGCGCGCCCCTCCTTCCGATTGTAGACGATGAGGCCGGCGCCGTCCTTCTGGGCGCTTCTGATGCACTCCTCGATGCCGTGGGTGAGGTAGGGCCGGCAGGTGCAGATGTCGGAGCCGAACACGTCGGAGCCGTTGCATTCGTCGTGCACGCGGCAGGCGACCTCGCCCTTGCCGTCCCAGAGCCGCTCGACCTCGCCGAAGATGTAGAGCGTGATGTTGCCGATCGGGGGCAGGAACACCTTGCGGTCGGGCCGGGTGACGAGGTCGTTGAACATGTGGCCGGTGTGCTCGAACAGCTTGCGGCGCAGGTCCGTCTCCTTGATGTTGAGGCGCTTGGCGAGGCCGGGCAGATACCAGACCGGCTCGAT
>JANNSW010000561.1:0-1859 GCA_031403055.1 Hyphomicrobiaceae bacterium
CGCTGACACCGGACCAGGCACGCCTCTACTTCGAAAGCGCCTTCGAGCCCGCCGTGGTGATGCAGAGCGGCTGCCCGGGCATGGTCACGGGCTATTACCAACTCTCGATGGCAGGCGCCCGATTGCGCTCCGACAATTTCCCAGTCCCGCTCTTTGCCCGACCGGCCGGCACCGGCGACTTGCCCGGCCGCAAGGCGATCGACGAAGGCGCGCTCGATGGCCGGGCGGAAGTCGTCGCCTGGCTTGCCGACCACACCGACCTGTTCCAGCTCCAGACCGAAGGATCGGGGCGCATCCGGCTGGAGGATGGTGGCGTGCTCGACGTCAACGCAACCGGGGGTAACGGCTATCGCTATGTGAAGATCTCCGACATCCTCGCCAGCAATGGCTATCCCGACGCCGCCACCCTGTCGATCCCGGCCCGCACCGCCTGGCTGAAAGCGCGCCCCGAGCTGGCGCGAAAACTCTATTGGCAGAACCAGTCCTATGCATTCTTTGCCCGCTCCGAGGCCCCCATGGGCGTCAAGGGCATTGCGTTGACGCCGGGCCGCAGCCTCGCGGTCGATCCGAGCTATCATGCGATCGGCCAGCCGATCTTCGTGCTGGCGGCGGGCGTGCGCACCGAGACCGGCCACACTGGCTTCTTCCGCCTGCTGATCGCGCAGGATATCGGCGCCAAGTCCGAGATCAGTGGCCCGGAGCGCGGCGATATCTACTTTGGCGAGGACGAGCGGGCCTACACAGTCGGCTCGAGCACCAAGGGCGAGGCCGTGCTCGTGGTGCTCAGGCCGCGGGGATAGTTGGCGCGGAGCCGCTCAGTGCTATAGTGGTCGAAGGGAGGACGACATGGCCCATCCGGCGGCAGGCCGCGCGGTCCTGAAGGGCATCGCGGCCAAGCCAGCGGACCAGTTGAAGCCGGCAACGCTGTTCTCCGACATCATTGAGGACATCGATGACCAGCACGCGGTGATCCTCAACCACACGCGCGAAGCCTCGTTGATCCTGCCGGGGCAATCCCTGCTCGTCTACGAGCAGATGATTGGCGCCTCGATGCGCGTGTGCATGGCCGGCGAGAGGGCCGAGCTAGCGCGGGCAAGGGAGCGGATCGACAAGACGCTGCAGGCGATCGTGGGGCGGGAGGGCAGTTGAGGGGCAATCGGGCGACCTGCCGGTCGCCCCTACACATTGGGCCTCTCGACCGTAGGGGCGAGCGGCGTTCGCCCAACGACCTACCCTGCGCGCCTGATCGAATCGAACACCTTGGTGATGCCGCGGCGCCGGAGGCCTTTCAGGCGCTCGATGTGGCGGGTTTCGGCTTTGGCGTAGACGCCCTCCAGATGGGCGAGGCAGCCTTTCAACCGCTCGTCCCAGACGCCGCGTCGCTCGGCCATCTCGACCAGGCGGAAATCGGGCGTGTTGTTGGCTTCGACCAGCACCGGTCCACGGTCGGTTTGCGCGATGTCCCAGCCGATCAGGGGCACATTCGAGACCACCTTGGCGGCCCACAGCGCGGTTTTCAGGATGTCGTCCCAGCCTGGGATCCGCGCCCCCACGAGCCGAGCGCCGGTATCGGGATGGTTCTCGACCTCGACCTGGTTGAGGCCGGCGCCACGGATGACCCGCTTCACCTCGCCGCTCGCCTGGTCGAGCGCTGCCAGCATGTTGCCCTTGCGCCAGAAATTGTCGGCCATGCTGGCGCCCGCCGGCACCTTCCAGCAGACCCGGAACACCTCCGGGCCATCCTTGCCGCAGATGGTGTAGACGCGGATCGTGCCGATGCGATGACCGATCAACCGGTCGAGCTCGGCATGCGGCTGCAAGCGCTCCTGGAACATGTAGCCGTTGCGATAGCTCCTCAC
>JANNSW010000562.1:0-4942 GCA_031403055.1 Hyphomicrobiaceae bacterium
GAAGGATTGTCTCGATTCGTTCCGCGGGCAAGAAGTTTCTGAGTGTCGCTGATGTCGCGGCTTGATTGTCGCTGGCGATGCCGGCTGATTGTCGCTGTCCGCCGCGCGTCGAGCGACAATCAGCCAGCGACAATCAACCCCCATCCTGATTGTCGCTCGGCGGCGGCTTGGCGCCACTGCGCTTTCGCTCGCGTGCCTTGCGGGCGCGGTAGCTTTCGACGTTCATCTCGAAGATCGTCGCATGGTGCACGAGGCGGTCTATTGCGGCGAGCGTCATCGCCTTGTCGGGGAACACGCGGCCCCATTCGCCGAACGCCTGATTGGCGGTGATGAGCAGCGAGCGACGCTCGTAACGCGTGCCGATCAGCTCGAACAGCACGCTGGTCTCGGCCTGATCCTTGGTAACGTAGGCGAGATCGTCGAGGATCAGCAGGTGGTACTTGTCGAGTTTTTCGAGCGCGCTTTCGAGCGCGAGGTCGCGGCGCGCCACCTGCAAGCGTTGCACGAGATCGGTGGTGCGGGTGTGGAGCACGCGCCAGCCGTTCTCGACGAGGCCACGTCCGATGGCCGCCGCGAGATGACTCTTGCCCGCCCCCTGTCCGCCGAACAGCAGAAGATTGGCGCCGGACCTGAGCCAACTGTCGCCGGCGATCAGCGCCTTGACCTGCGCCTTCGACACCATCGGCACCAGCTCGAACTCGAAGCTGTCGATGGTCTTGCCGTCTGGAAGCTCGGAGGCGGCGAGGTGCCGGGCGATGCGCCGCCGCGAGCGATCGGCCATCTCGTGCTCGGCGAGTGCGGCCAGCAGGCGCGATGCCGGCCAGCCTTCCTTGTCGGCCTGCGCGGCGATCTCGGGCCAAGCGGCTTTCATCGCCGGCAGGCGCAGCTCGGTGAGCATCAGCTCGATGCGGGCGGCGTCGATTGTGGGTGATCTGCTCATGCCACGACCTCCGTCTTGCTAGAGGCGAGCGAGACCAGCGCAGCGGTCTCGGCGCCAGCGAGCGGAACATCGTCGAGCGCATCGTCGAGGTCGTCATCGTTGCCGCCGTGGAGCGGCACAATGCGCGCCAGCTCGTCATAGCTGTCGAGCGCCGGCATCTGGATCGTGATCTCGGGAACCGCTGTCGTCTGCGGCTGGAACCGTTCTCGCAATCGGTCGAGGTTGGGCAGCCGGCCGGCATCGAGATCGGCAGTGATCGCCTCGGCCAGCTCAGCCTCGCAGGCACGATCATGGGCGAGCGCCAGGAGCCCGACCATGGTGCGGCACGCTTGTCTGTCGCCGACGCCGACGATCAGCGCTTCGAATGCGCGCTTATAGGCTTCGCGCGGGAACAACTGCTCGCGATAGACCAGATTGAGCAGCGCCATCGGCTTGCGGCGCAAGGCATGGATGACGTGCCGGTAGTCGACGACGTGGCCGCGCTTGTGATGGTCTGTCGAGCGGCCGCGCCGCAGTGTGGCGACCTCGCTGCCGCCGAGGAAGCAGACGAGGCGGTCGTCGTAGAGGCGCACTGTGAGCCAGTGCCCGATCAGCCGTGACGGCACGGTGTAGAACACCTTCCGCAGCGCGAAGCCGCCGCGCGAGGTGACGACGACGCGGTCCTCCTCGTAGTCGGCGGTGCGCCGCTCGGGCAGCTCGGCAAGCTCTGCTTTCTCGATCTCGATCCGCTTGCGATTGCGCGCATTGCGCCGGCCGGCCACCTCGTCGATGAACCGTCTGTATGCATCGAGGTCGGCAAAGTCGCGGGAGCCGCGCAACAAGAGATCGTCCTCGATCACGCGCTTCAAGTGACCGTGCGGGCTCTCGATGGAGCCGTTCTCGTGCGCGACGCCGGGATTGTTGCGCGTCGCGATCATGCCGTAATGGGCGACCAGGGCCTCGTAACGCTTCGTCAGGTCTTCCTGCGCATCACGGTCGAGGTTGCGGAACGCCGCCGACAGGCTGTCGCTGCGATGCAGCTCCGGCACACCGCCGAGCGCCCACAGCGCATCCTGCAAGCCCTCCGCGAGCGCGACGTAGCTCTCGCCGCCGAGCACGACGTGCGCGTGCTCGAAGCCGGAGAACGCGAGGCGGAAGTGATAGAGCCGGTGATCGAGTGGGCTGCCGGCGATCGTCACCGCAAGAGCGGCCATGTCGGTGAAGTCGGACAGCCCGATGCGGCCGGGCGGATGATCCTGCGAGAACATCACGTCCTGCTCGGGGCCGTGCAGCGCGCGCCACTGGCGGATGCGGCGCTCCAACGTACGGCGCACGCCCTCGGAGAGTTCCGGATGGCGCCGTCGCATCTCCTCGAACACGGCAACGGCGCGCAATCCGGGCGCGGCGACGAGCATCGGCACGACCTCGGCCTCCCACAGATGGAGAAGCGGATCAGGGCGCCGGCGCTCGCGCGGGGGCTTCTTCTGCGACGGCAATGTCGGATCGGCCTCGATCCGGTAGCCGGTCGCGCGGGAGAACCCAGCCATCGCGCAAGCGACGGTCGGGGTGCTGGTCTGACGGGACTTCATGAACAACCTCGTCTGGCAGTCGGTGACATGGCGGCCAGGCAAAGAGCGATCCTTCTGTTGCGAAGAACCGCTCTCCTGCTGCCCGGCCACTCCGGCCGCCAAACCACGCCCATCGCCCCTGTGGAGAAGCTGGGGAAAAGGGCGCAACGCACGCGTGGACTGCCTCCGGTCGAGCTACGCCCTCCGTCGAGTAGGCGCGATGGATTGCTCCACCGCGCCTCTCACAGAACCGGACTTGCGGGCCCGCATCCGGCTCTTTGGGTCGGTCCATCAGAAGGCCAGCGAAAGCTGGTCCGATGCCTGTGGGGGGTGGAGTTCCGCCCAGCGGGTCTTGAGCGAGACAAGCCGCCCGGCGAACCAGGACGGCGGATAGGCTCGCGTCAGACCCGGACGGTTGGAACGGTGCCAAGCTCCCCGGCCGCAATACGCGGCTCCAGCGGCGGCCTTGCGGCTCGCCCCCTTTGCCAACAAGTGCCGAAAGAGGAAGCGTTGCCGCTTCTTCTGGCGGACGATGATCGCCCTGATCCGGCGACGGATATGGGCATCGAAGACGCCCATGCCCTTGACGGCGTCCGGCGTGCACAGCCGATAATGCGCCATCCATCCGGTCAGGTAACGGCTCAAGCCGTCCATGCAGGAAGAGATGGATCGTCCCCAACTCGGGGGCGTCTTCTCCCTGATGGAGGTGGCCAGCCGTCGCTCCGTCTTCGCCGACAACAGGACACCGATCTGGCCATCCTGTCGAAGGAGGAAACGGAACCCCAGGAAGTGCACCTTGCTCGGGTGGCGCACGGCGCTCTTTTCCACGTTGATCTGAAGCCGCAGGCGCTTCTCCAGGAACGTGGTGATCGAGGCCATGACGCGTGCACCGGCTCGTGCGCTGCTGACGAAGACGTTACAGTCGTCGGCATAACGTACGAACCGATGGCCCCGCCGTGCCAACTCGTGATCCAACTCGTCGAGGACGATGTTGGACAACAGTGGCGACAGCGGCCCCCCTTGTGGTGTTCCTTCCCGAACGGCGATCCTCGTGCCGTCCGGCATCACGACCTTGGCCTTCAGCATTCGGTGCACCAGGACGATCACTCGACGATCCGCGATCCTCTGACCGATCCGCTCGAGGAGGCGCTGATGATGGACCCGATCGAAGAACTGAGCGAGATCGAGGTCCACAATCGTCTGGCAACCGGCTTCAAGATGCTCCTTGGCCTCGGCAATGGCCGTGTGCGCACCGCGCTGGCGACGGAAGCCGTGACTGCTGGGGTGGAAATTCGGCTCGAAGACAGGCTCCAGGACCTGGAGCATGGCCTGTTGCACGACACGATCCACGATGTTGGGGATGCCGAGACCCCGTTGCCCGCCTCCGGGCTTCGGGATGAAGACCCGGCGGATATCACCGGGCCGGTAGCGTCCCTCCAGCAGCGCACGACGCAAATGGGCGAGCCGCTTCGGCGCGTTGGCCTCGGCGTCCTCGACCGTCTGTCCATCGACGCCCGGTGCGCCCTTGTTACGCACCACGTTCAGCAGCGCCAGGGCGAGATTCGCCTTGGACGCCACCTCTTCCAGCAACCGACGGGTGTCGGCTGCCCAGGCGACGGTTCGTGCCGCTCTCTTGGACTTCGCTCGTTGCAGCAGAAACGAGCGCTGCTCGGATGCGTCCGGCAACCCATCGCTCCTGCCCCCATCAGGGCTGTCGGCGAACACGAAGCTCAATTGAGGGTGACCCGTTCTTCTCAACCCATCTCTCCCTTTGCTCCACGGGCATTACCCCGCTTCGTCATGACGGAGTCATGCTCCGCATGAACGCTCCTACGAAGAGATCCGACTTCTGGGCGGGCATCGGCTGGTCGTCGTTGCCTCCTTCCGGCCTACCGCCTCCGTGCCGTTGCCGGCACAGGGGCGGACCCGTCCAGATCTCCCCGGGTAATGACACTGGATGTCCCGCCGCCGCCGCTCCCATTACCGCCTCAGCCTCGGTTGGATTTTGGGCGTCGCGTTCGAAGACACGCTGACCCGGCTGAACCGGCTTGCTCAGGAGTTCACTTGCGTTCGGTGCTGCGGTTCGCCTCGGGCTTCTTCCCCACACGGCCTCGCGGCGCCAGGCAGCGCGTCTCACGACGGACCGCTCTGCATGCAGTTGCCTCCGGCTCACGGTTGCTACCAACTCGCCCCGTGAAGGACTTTCACCTCCAATCCAGTGCCCATGCCGGGCACACCTCCCTCCGTCAGCCCACGCGTGCGAACCGTCTCATCCTGATTGTCGCTGGAGTCTCATCCTGATTGTCGCGCGCCACTGGCGACCGTGCGCATCCGAGAACGCGGCGTCTCGCCCGGCTCGAACCTCTCGATGATGTGCATCGGTGAGCCGCAACAGGGGCACGGTGTCTTCAGGGCGCGACGCTCGCCGTTGTCGGGCTCAGGCTGCTCCGGCTTC
>JANNSW010000563.1:0-9172 GCA_031403055.1 Hyphomicrobiaceae bacterium
TTCGCCGGTCCGAAATCCGGCACGGGCTCGATCGAGATCGTCGATGCCTTGCCGAGCTCGAAAGTGGTGATGCGCCTCGTCATGACGAAACCGATGAAGGCCGACAACACGGTCGAATTCACGCTGGAGCCCAGCGGGGCGGCAACCGACGTCACCTGGGCCATGAGCGGCCGCCAGCCGCTGCTGGCCAAGGTGATGACCCTCTTCATCGATTGCGACAAGATGGTTGGCAAGGATTTCGACGAGGGCCTCGCCAATCTGAAGCGGATTGTGGAAACGCGGCCCGCGCCATGAGGAGGATTCCGACACCGCGAGGTCCGGGCGCGTCGTGATGGCCATCATGGGCATGCGCAAGCTCGAAATCAACGCGCCGGAAAGGGTCCAATGCAGTGAATGACGCCGGTACAGCAACAGCAGGAAGCGGGGCGGTGACAGACCCGATACCCCCCATCATCTCGATCAAGAGCCTCTCGAAGACCTATGCGACGGGCTTCGAAGCGCTGAAACGCATCGACCTCGACATCAGGCGGGGCGAGATTTTTGCCCTCCTCGGCCCCAACGGCGCCGGCAAGACCACCCTGATCGGCATCGTCTGCGGCATCGTCCGGGCGAGCGCGGGCAGCGTCACGGTCGAGGGCCACGACATCGTCACCGGCTACCGCGCCACCCGTTCCCTGATCGGCCTCGTGCCGCAGGAGCTGACGACGGACGCCTTCGAGACCGTCTGGGCGACGGCGAGCTTCAGCCGCGGCCTGTTCGGCAAATCCGCCAACCCCGCGCACATCGAGAAAGTGCTGCGCGACCTCTCGCTCTGGGACAAGAAAGACAGCAAGATCCGCACGCTCTCGGGCGGCATGAAGCGGCGCGTGCTGATCGCCAAAGCCCTTGCCCACGAGCCGCGCATCCTGTTCCTGGACGAGCCGACGGCAGGCGTCGACGTGGAGCTGAGGAAGGACATGTGGAACGTCGTGCGCGAGCTGCAGGCGTCCGGTGTCACCATCATCCTGACCACCCACTACATCGAGGAGGCCGAGGCGATGGCCGACCGCATCGGCGTGATCAGCAAGGGCGAGATCATCCTGGTCGAGGAGAAAGCCGCGCTGATGAAGAAGCTCGGCCGCAAGCTGCTGACGATCGAGTTGCATGCGCCCTTGAGCGAGATCCCGGCGACGCTCGCCAGCTACGGCCTCACGCTCGCCTCGCAGGGACGGGAGCTCGTCTATACCTACGACACCAGAGCCGAGCGGACCGGAATCACGGCGCTGCTGCAGGCGCTGAGGGACACCGGGCTCCGCTTCCACGATCTCAGAACCTCGCAGAGCTCGCTCGAGGACATCTTCGTCGACCTGGTGAGGCAGCGGGCATGAACCTCGAAGCCGTGAAAGCGATCTACCTGTTCGAGATGGCCCGCTTCGGGCGGACGCTGATGCAGAGCCTGGTCTCGCCGGTGGTTGCGACCTCGCTCTACTTCGTGGTGTTCGGGGCAGCGATCGGCACCGCCATGCCCCAGATCGACGGGGTCCCCTACGGCGCCTTCATCGTGCCCGGGCTGATCATGCTGACGCTGCTCAACGAGAGTGTCTCGAACGCCTCGTTCGGCATCTACATGCCCCGCTTCGTGGGCACCATCTACGAGCTGCTCTCCGCTCCCGTCTCCTCGTTCGAGATCGTGCTCGGCTATGTCGGGGCGTCGGCGACGAAGTCGATCATCCTCGGCCTCGTCATCCTTACGACCGCCGCGCTGTTTGTGCCTTTCGAGGTCGAGCACCCCTTCGCCATGACCGCTTTCCTGGTGTTGACGGCCGTCAACTTCAGCCTGTTCGGCTTCATTCTGGGCATCTGGGCGGACGGGTTCGAGAAGCTGCAGATCGTGCCGCTGCTGATCATCACGCCGCTCACTTTTCTCGGCGGCACCTTCTACTCGATCGACGTGCTGCCGCCATTCTGGCGGACGGTCTCCCTGTTCAATCCGATCGTCTACCTGATCAGCGGCTTCCGCTGGAGCTTTTATGGCGAAGCCGACGTCGGCATCGCGATCAGCCTCGCCATGACCTTTTCGTTCCTGGCGGTATGCCTTGCGATCGTCTGGTGGATCTTCAGGACTGGCTACCGGTTGAAGAGCTGACGAGTGTGGCAGGCCCCAGATGGTTGCCCTGCAGATAGGTGACACCGGCCTTGCGCAGGATGGCGATGCTCTGATCGTTGCTCACGAACTCGGCGACGGTCTCCATGTCGAAATGCCGGGCGAGGCGCACCAGCGCTTCGACGAAGACGCGGTCCGCGGCGTCGCGGCCGAGATTGCGGATGAAGGAGCCGTCGATCTTGACGATGTGGGCGCCCAGATGGCGCAGGTTCTTGAAGGTGGTGTAGCCGGCACCGAAATCGTCGATCGCCACCCGGCAGCCCAGGTCCTTCAAGGCATCGACCAGCCCGCGGCATTCCTCCAGCTCCTCGATCGCCGCGGTCTCGGTGATTTCCACGATCATCCGCGAGGTGAGGCTGCGGTCGCCACCAGTCAGGCGGTGAAGCGTGACCAGCCACTCATGATCGCCCGCGGTCTGGCCCGAGACGTTGAAGGAGAGATGGGCGCTCGGATTGGCGCGGAGGTGCTCGACCGCCAACTGCAGCACACGCAGGTCGAGCAGCCGCGCCAGGCCGAGCTGCTCGGCGATAGGCATGAACTCGCCCGCTGTCACGATGCTGCCGTCGGGCATCTGCATCCGCAGCAGACACTCGCTGAAGGCCGGCTGCAGCGTGTCGGTGCGCACGATCGGCTGCAACGCGAGCCGGATCCGGTCCTCGTCGAGCGCCTCGATGATGCCGTCGGTCATGGCGATGTTCTGCTTGCGCGATGAGATCCTGGCCGCGCTCGGCGCATAAGCCTGGAAACCATTGCCACGGCGCGATTTCGCCTCCTCGTGCGCGTCGAGCGCATTGCCGAGAACTTCCTGCATGGTCGCTGCGTGGCGAGGCGCCAGCACCGCGCCGATCGCTACCGTCACCGCAATCCGGCAGGCCGAGGTTGTGATCGCCTCGCAGCCCACTGCTTCGAGCATGCGCCGGGCAACTGCCTGCACGCCGTTGGTATCGCAATCGTGCACGATCGCGCCGAACTTGTTGGAGGAGAAGCGTCCGATCTCGTCGCAGCCCCGCAGCTGCTGTTTCAGGGTGGCGGCGACCTCGCGGATCACCTCGTTGCCGATCTCGAATCCGAAGGTCTCGTTGATGCGCGAGAGATTGTCGATCGAGGCGATCATGAATGCGAACGGCTTGCCCGTAGCCCGCTCCTCGGCAAAGGCCGACTCGATCGCGCCAACCAGGCGGCTCGAGTTCATGAGGCCCGTCAAATGGTCGCGCTCGCTCAAATAGAGCAGTCGCTGCTCGCCGGCGAGCTGGTCATCGACCCGCCGCAGCACGCCCATTGCCGAGCCCGGCGCCCCGTCGCGGCCGGCGAACCAGCGGCCCTCGTCCTCGAGCCAGAAACCGCGGGCACCGCGCCGGCCATCGGGCAGGAACCGGTAGCGCAGCCGATAGGCAACGCCTTGGCCGGCGTCGATGACCTTGCTGTTGCGGATCAGATCGAACCGGGCGCCTGAATGCTCGGTCGCGATCATCATGTGATAGGCGGCCCCGCTTGCGACATGCTGGAGCGAGCCCACGTCGAGAACGGCCGGCGCGTTCGTCTGCCAATTGATCTCGTCGGACCGCAGGTCCCACTGATAGGAGGTGTGGCCGGCTGCCGCGACGATCGCCTCGATGTCCAAGCGCGGCGTGGGCGCCGGCTGACGGGCGCCTGGCCTCGGCTCGCTCGCCGGCGGATTGCCGGAGGTCCGTGCGCCCGGCTCGGGACGATGGGTCAAAGGTCAGGCTCCGCCTCGTTGCCAACAGCAACGCCGGACACGCGAGCCCGGACATTGGTCAGTGGCAGCTTAGCGAATTCAGGATTAACGATTGGATAAATCCTGCTCCAAGGCAAACGCAGGCAAGCGAGGCCCGATCGCGGACCGAGCCTCGCTTCGACGTGGTCGAGCAAGCATCTGAGGCCTCTGGCGCCCTATTGGTCGTCGCCGCCAAAGCCGATGTCGCGGCGCGCCGTCCTGATGCCGACGATCGAGCCGACGACCACGTCGAAGCCCGACAGCAGCGTCAGATAGAAGAACAGCGAGGTCGCGGCCTTGTCGACCAGCAGGTACTCGACGATGAAGATCACGAACAGGATCATCGACAGCGCCTGGTCGGCGAGGCCGGAGCCGCGCGTGTAGGTCGCCTTGATCACCTCGAGGGCGAGCAGGATGATCGAGAGCGTGAGGATGAGGTCGCCGACGCGGAACGACCAGCCGCCATTGGGCAGCGGCCAAGTGAAGAGATGGGCGCCTTCGATGGCGGCTGTCGTTGCGTCCTTCACCACGGGCGCGCCATAGAAGAGTTCCTCCGGCGTCGAGCCGCCGCCGAGAAACACATAGGCATTGTAGATGATCAGCGACAGCACCAGCAGCGGTATGCCCTTGAGCGACATGACTTCCTCCCGTTGACGTCCTGCGCGAGCTCGTTGCCGCGAGGCCGCGACCCCTCACATCTCCGCCGCCCAGCCGGCCAAATCCGCCAGCCCTTCGGCACCAGTCTCAATAGCCGATCGGCGGCAAGCAGCCAATACGCGCGTATCCGCAAGCGGGCGCGTCACGCCCGCACACGGTTGGTGTCCAATGGGTGCAAACGATGGCGCCGTTTCGCCGCCCGCCTCAGAAATCGTCCGACTTTGGCGGCAACACCTGCAGCTTGCCGTACTTGCCGGATTTGAGGTCGATGTGGTGGGGCCGGCGCAACTCGCCCGACTCCTTGTCCTCCACATAGGCCGGCGCTTTCAGCGCATCGGCCGACCGGCGCATGCCGCGCCGCGAGGGGGAGGTTTTCTTTTTCGGAACTGCCATGTCACTCTCCTGCCGCTGACCAATGCCGCCAGGAGACCCCGGCCGCCGGAAGCGGTGCTGTTGCTGTCGACCCCGGTCGAGACCGCTGGCGTTTGAAACAATCGATTATGCCCCGCTGGCATCGGTGCCATGGGCAAGCTCGAAGCGCCTTATAATGGCTTTCGGCCAGTCGCGCCAGTATCCCCGAGCGACAGCCCGCCTCGCGTCGCGCGCTTCAGCCAAATCGCGCCTTGCTCGCCTCGAGCACGTCCTCGAAGGTCCTGAGCCCGGTGTGGGGCGCCGACACCAGCACCGCCATGTTGCCAGGCTTGTGCTCGTTCTTCCACATCCGCATGTGGGCCTTGGGGATCTGGTCCCAGGGGAACACTTCCGACATGCAGGGCTCGATGCGCCGCTCGACCACCAGCTTGTTGGCTTGCGCGGCCTGCAGGAGGTTGGCGAAATGGGAGCCCTGCACGCGCTTCTGGTGCATCCAGAGATAGCGCGCGTCCAGCGTCAGATTATAGCACGAGGTGCCGGCGCAGATCACCACCATGCCGCCGCGCTTGACGACGAGCAGCGACACCGGGAACGTCGACTCGCCCGGGTGCTCGAACACGAAGTCGACGTTGACGCCCTTGCCGGTAATCTCCCAGATCGCCTTGCCGAAATTGCGTCCTTCCTTCAGCCAGTCGTTGTACGCGGGCGTGCCGACCGTGGGCATCTGCCCCCAACAGTTGAACTTCTTGCGGTTGATGACGCCCTTGGCACCGAGCTGCATCACGAAATCGCGCTTGTCGTCGTCGGAGACGACGCCGATCGCATTGGCGCCAGCCGTCGCGCACAGCTGCACGGCAAATGAGCCGAGGCCCCCCGAAGCGCCCCAGACCAGCACGTTGTGGCCGGGCCTGAGGATATGCGGGCGGTGGCCGAACAGCATGCGGTATGCGGTCGCGAGCGTCAGCGTATAGCAGGCGCTCTCCTCCCAGGTCAGGTGGCGCGGCCGCTCCATCAGCTGGCGGTCCTGCACGCGAGCGAACTGGGCGAACGAGCCGTCCGGCGTCTCGTAGCCCCAGATGCGCTGGGAGGGCGAGAACATCGGGTCGCCGCCATTGCACTCCTCGTCGTCGCCATCGTCCTGGTTGCAGTGGATCACGACCTCGTTGCCGACCTTCCAGCGCTTCACCTTGGCGCCGACCGCATAAACGATGCCCGAGGCATCCGACCCCGCCACGTGATAGGGGTTCTTGTGCACGTCCTTGATCGGCGAGAGCGGCGTGCCGAGCGCGGCCCAGACGCCGTTGTAGTTGACACCCGCCGCCATCACGAGAACCAGCACGTCGTGGCTGTCGAGCTCCCAGGTGGGCAGCACCTCGACCTGCATGGCGCTGTCGGGCGGACCGTGGCGCTCGGCGCGGATCGCCCAGGCATACATCTGCCTGGGGACATGACCGAGCGGGGGAATCTCGCCGATCTCGTAGAGATCCTTCAGCTTCGATGCCGCGGCAACGGCGGCTGCCGTTTTCGACTTCTCCGATTTCATTGCCTTCGTTCCCGTCCCAGCCATTGCCTTGCTCCGCGTGCGCGAGCGCCAGCCCTTTGCGCCCCGTGCACCATCGACCCGGTCATTCGAGCCTCTGCTGCACTGCAGCGTAATGGTCGAGCAGGCGAGGCTCGATTTCAAGTGTTTTCTGCACCGCACCATCAACAACCTGGGCAGGAACGATGCGCAGCGCGCTCCTTGGCCGCCACGGGTTAGCGGTCGGTTAAGCGCCGTGTGCTAGTACTGAGTGTCAGTCAGGCAGGCCAGGGGCTGCGAGTGGTGCCCCTTCAAAGCGAGGACGCACCATGACCGAGCAACTGGTAGCTTTACTCAGAACCGACCAGCTGACGCTGACGCTCGCCTGCGTCATGGGCTTGTTCGGCAGCTCCATGCTGCGCGCGGCGATCGAGAGCAGCCTGGTCGCCATCGCGTCCTATCCGGCTCTGGTCGGGCTCGCGCTGCTCGCGAGCTTCGCCTCGAACGCGGCGGGCCTGACCCTGCCGATCGAGGAGCTCTCCTTCCGCGAGGCCGATGCGGCCGAATCGATGCAATCGCTGGGGATCACCATCGTGTTCCTGACCGCTGGCATGATGGCCGGGTGCCTGCTCATCGTCCGAGTCCAGCGCCGGCTCTGGCGGCACGGGGGCTGAGCCTTGCCGGGCTTGCCCGTGGCGAGCGGCCGCGGCCTCGGCGCCCGCAATGCGGCTGCAGGCACGCCACGTGCGCAGCCTGACCGGCAGGCAAAATGTGTTGCCAATGCACCACGGCTTGGCCCGAGAAAGCCTCGCCCCGCTGATTTTCCCCTGACACGCGTCGCGCCGGCACTGGCCCTCACTCGCGAATCAGTCGAATTCGGTCCAAGAGGTGACGTGCAAGAGGGCTAGCGGGGTCGTGCATCCATGAAACGCGAAACGTCGGGGCCGTGCCTCAGCGCAGTGTTTGTCGACTACGACAACATCTATCTGTCGCTGAAGCGCAAGAACGAGGAAGCCGCCAAGCGTTTCGCCAAGGACGCCGCGGTCTGGATCAAGGCGGTCGAGACGGGGGCGCTGATCACGCCCACCAGCGGCCATGGCGTGGACATCCGCCGGCGCATCGTGATGAACCGGTGCTACGGCAATCCGGTGCCGCGCCGCAACGGGCGGGACAACTCGACCGACATGAGCTCGTTCCCATTCGTGCGCCACAACTTCCTGCGTGCCGGCTTCGAGGTCGTGGATTGCCCCCCGCTCACGGCGCAGCTGAAGAACTCTTCCGATATCCGGATCGTCATGGATGTCCGCGACTTCCTCACGCACGAGACCTATTTCGACGAGTTCATCGTGCTATCGGGGGATTCGGACTTCACTCCCGTGCTGCACCGGCTGCGGGCGCACGCGCGCCGGACGGTGATCTTCGCCAACGAGCACACGGCCTCGCCCTATACCGCGATCTGCGACGGCGAGATCCGCGAGCAGGATCTGATCAGCCTGCTGATGGAAGGCCGGATCAGTGCCGAGGAGCCATCGCTCCAACCCGACGACGCTTTCGATACCAACGAGGTGCGCCTGGAGATCATCTCCCACGTGGCCGGCATCGTCCGGACGTCGGATCGCGCCGTGCCGATCGAGGTGCTGGCCGACCGTGCGCAGCGTGCCCTCGGCCATGATCGCACGATCGGCACCAACTGGGCTGGCGCTGGCTCGTTCCGGGCGTTGCTCTCGGCCGAGCTGCCAGGCGACGTGGTGCTGACGGAGCAGGCGCCCTACCTCGCCTTCGATCCGGCGCGACACGGCGCCGAAATCGACGCGGCCCGGCGGGCGGCGGCCAATGCCATGCAGACGCCGGCCCCCGCGGAAGCGGCATCGGCACCCCAGACCACAACGCCGGCTCAGCGGGCGACGGCGCCCAAACGCCCCTCGCTCTCGGAGCAGCCGATCATCAACCTGCAACAGTCGCTCGCGCGGATCCACGAGGCCTGCAAAGTGCCGCCGCTGGCGCCGCCCGAGTACCGGCTGCTGTTCGAGGTGATCGCGGCCGAGATCGCGGAGAATGGCCCGCCTTCGGCCAAAACGATCGCGGGCGTTGCCGGCCGCGCCAAGGCTGCCGGCCTTGGGGTCAAGACCGACGACATCCGCCTCGCGCTCGATGTGGTGAGCGAGGCCGACCCCTGGTTCGAGCAGGGCGTCTCGGCCAATCTGCTGGCTGGCCGCTTCCGCAACTATGCGGTGGCGCGCTGCCGCAGCCAGGGCCTCAATCTCACGGCCGACGAGCTCGACCTGATCGACGCCTGGTTCGCCGGTGGCCCGGTCGGCTCGCAGATGGTGCAACGCGGCGCTGCCGGTGAGGCTTCTGCACGTGAAGCCCAGGCCGACCGCTGGTGGCAATCCGAGGGCCAGCCCGCGACTGCACGCGGCGTGGCACTGCCAGCTCCGGCAGGCGAAATCACCGCCAGCGATCTCAACATGCCTCGCATCGTGCGCTCGCGCCTGCGCGGGTAGCAATTGGAGCCTCCTCGCCGCGCCTGGAAATGGCCTGCGATCGCCAATCCCCGGAGCCTAAGCGGACTTTCGTTGGAAGACCAACGAATACCTGCTTGGATACTTTTGTTTTCGCAGAGTTTTATCGCCAAACCGGGAAGACCACTTTGGCGAACTCTGCTTAGCGGTTCCGGGGATTTTTTTGGCTGGCTGGGCGGGCAACGGCCAGAGGCCACGTACGCCCTAGTGTCCCGTTCGCGAAG
>JANNSW010000564.1:0-7324 GCA_031403055.1 Hyphomicrobiaceae bacterium
ACGGCAAGTTCTTCACGCTCGATTGCGCGAAGCTGCCGGGCGGCCGCGGGCACGGCGAGCCCGTGCGCCTCTCGGTCGATCTCGAGGACAACCACGACATCGTCGAGGTGTTCATCCACGAGCCGGGGAGGAAGCTCCTCGTCGCCTCGACCGTCGGCAACGGCTTCATCGTGCCCGAGGACGAGATCGTCGCCATGACGCGCAAGGGCAAGCAGGTGCTGAACGTTTCGGAGCCCGAGGAGGCAGCCGTCTGCGTGCCGGCCAAGGGCGAGATGGTCGCCGTCATCGGCGAGAACCGGAAGCTCGTCGTTTTCCCGCTCGAAGAGATCAACGAGATGGGGCGCGGCAAGGGCGTGCGGCTGCAGAAGTACAAGGACGGCGGCCTGTCGGACGCGCGCGTGTTCGAGAAGGCCTCTGGCCTCACCTGGCTCGATGGCGCGGGACGCACGTTCTCGCTGCCGATCACCGAGTTGAAGGAGTGGGTCGGTGCCCGCGCCCAAGCCGGCCAGATGGCGCCACGCGGCTTCCCGAAGTCGAACAAGTTCGGGAAGGCGTTCTGATCGCCCGCCCGTCATGCTTGCGGTGGTGGAATACGGCCTCTCGGCCAATTCCACCCTACTTCGAAGAGCCCTCGAAATCCGCGACCATCGAGGTGATCGTGGCGAGCGTCGAGCGGGCAATGAAGCCGACGAAGGGGTGAGCGTCGCCCGCGTCGGCGAGCCGCAGCGTCGTCAGGTACTCGGCCCTGTCCTCGTTGCGGATGACGGTCGGCGGCAGCCCTGCCCGCAGCAGGACGAGGTTCATCAGCAGGCGGGCACAGCGCCCATTGCCGTCATCGAAAGGATGGATGCGCACGAAATTGAAGTGCGCGAGAGCCGCCCTGACGACGGGCGCGACCTCTGCCTGCTGCTCGATGAATGCGCACAGCGCCTGCATTTCGGACGAGACGTGCAGCGGATCGACGTAGGTCTGGAGTGAGCTGTCCGGCTGGATCACGTGATTGGGGAGGGACTTGTAGGCGCCCGGCGTTGCCGGTTTGTCGAACACCCGGCCGAACTGGTCGTGCGCAGGGGTCGAGTGAACGCCGCTCAGGATGATGGCATTCAGCTCTTTCAGCAGGCCCTCCGTCACCGGGCGCCGGCTCGCCACGGCGTCGAACGCGATCTCGATCGCTTGCGTGTGATTGCGGGCGTCGAGGAAGTCCTTCAATGGCTTGCCCTGGACGGTCAGACCCTGCTCGAGAAAAAACAGCGTATCCGCAAAAGACAAGCTCGAGCCCTCGATCGCGTTGCTGTCGGTGGTCCAGCGGATCTTGAGCTTCTTCAGCACGGTCGGCCAGAGATCGGGCCGATCGAGCTTGTGGCGGGCGAGATTGTTGGCGCGGCTGGCGATCTCGGACAGCAGTCCGGTCAGCGGCGCGCCGGGCTCGAGTCTGTAGATGGCGCGGTCCTCGGCACGGCTGCTGCCACGGCTGTTGTTCGTGCTGCTCATGCAATCGATGATAGAGCTTGCCGACGGCGGCGCAAGGTTGCAACTCTGATTTGGGGCTGTAAGACCGACGGTTGTTTGCGGAGCCTATCCTTGCGAATTCGCCTTCTCCCCCGCCTCCTCCTGAAAGCGCCGATCCTCGCCTACCGCTACACGCTCTCGGCCTTCATCGGCCGGCAGTGCCGCTATCTGCCGACGTGCTCTGAGTATGCGCTCGACGCGATCGACCGGCACGGGGCGTGGCGGGGCTTCTGGCTCGGGCTCGCGCGAACGTGCCGATGCAACCCGTGGGGCGGCGAAGGCTTCGATCCGGTCCCGGACCTCGGCAGCGGGCAGCATCCCTGGTGGGCGCCGTGGCGCTGGGGGCGCTGGCGGATGCCGCGCGAGGGTCAGTGAGTGGCGAAGACGCTTCGTTCGCCGTTCGCGCCGAAGAGCGTCACGTCGTACGTCTCAGCCGGCTCCCCCTCGACCTCCATGCCGGGCGAGCCGATCGGCATGCCTGGGACAGCGAGGCCCTTGGCGGCCGGCTTCTCGGCGATGAGCCGCTCCACGTCCGCGACCGGCACATGGCCTTCGATGACATAGCCATCCACGACCGCCGTGTGACAGGAGGCGAGCGCGTCGGGCACGCCCAATCGCGTCTTCAACTCGCTCATGTTGGCGACCTCGTTGACGGCCACCACATGGCCGGCGTCGCGCAGCAGCTGCGCCCACTTGCCGCAACAGTTGCAGCCTGCCTGACGGTAGACGGTGATGTCGGCGGCAAGGCTCTCGGCCGGCAGCAGCACGGCGAAGGCAAGTGCGATTGCACGCAGGATGGCACGGCTCGGCAAGGGAGCTCTCCTCGGCTCGATGGGCATGGTCGCTGGCATAGGCCAATGGTTGTCCAGGTCAAGTCTTTGCGCGCTTGGCGGCCTCCTCGGCTTTCAGCTCCTTCTTCGACAGCTTGCCGATCATGGTTTTCGGCAGGCTGGCGCGGAACTCGATCTCGGAGGGCATTTCGAGCTTCGACAGGCGCGGTCGCAGATGCTCCATCAGCTCCTTGGCGGTCGCGGCCGCTCCATCACGCAGCTTGACGAAGGCTTTCGGCGCCTCGCCGCGGTACTCGTCGGGAATGCCGATCACGATCACCTCCTCGACAGCGGGATGCTCGTAGAGCACCTCCTCGATCCGGCGCGGATAGACCTTGAAGCCCGAGCAGTTGATCATGTCCTTCAGCCGATCGACGATGAAGACGTAGCCTTCGGCATCGATGTGGCCGATGTCGCCGGTGCGGAAGAACTCAGCCGTGAACACGTCCTTGGTCTCCTCGGGCCGCTTCCAGTAGCCGGGCATCACCTGCGGGCCCGCGATGCAGATCTCGCCATCCTCGCCCAGCCCCAGCTCGCGCGTCGGCTCATCGAGCGAGCGGATCGAGATGCTTGTGCCGGGGAGGGGTTGGCCGATCGAGCCTTCCTTGAGGGGACCAAAGGGGGGATTGCAGACGGCGACCGGGGATGTCTCCGACAGGCCATAGCCCTCGACCACCTTGGCGCCGGTCAACGCCTCGAACCCGCGCTTGACCTCGAGGGGCAGCGCCGCGCCGCCCGAGAGGCAGAACCTCAACGAGGAGAGATTGTACTTGGGCGTCGAGCGGTGATTGAGCAGCGCGGTGAACAGCGTCGGCACGCCGGGCATCATGGTCGGCTTCAAGGCATTGATCTGCTTCAAGGTTTCGCCGATCTCGAACTTCGGCACCAGAATCAGCTCGGCGGTGCGGCTCACCCCGACATTCATCACGACGGTCATGGCGAACACGTGGAAGAAGGGAAGGATGGCCATGATGCGCTCGCCCTCGGTCACGAAATTGCCGGACCAGGCGGCGACCTGCTCCACATTGGCGATCAGGTTCGAGTGCGTCAGCATGGCGCCCTTGGGCGTGCCGGTGGTGCCGCCGGTGTACTGCAGCACGGCAATGTCGCGCTGCGGGTCGATCGTCACGGGAACGAGCTGGCCGTCGTTCGTCATCAGCGCGCGCTGGGTGACGATCTTGCCAGCCACCGGCGAAGCCGCCAGGTTGGCGAGCTCCTTCGATCTCGCCATGCGGAAGATCGTCGCCTTCATCGGTGGCAGCAGCGAGGGGAACGAGGCGACGATCGCCTTGGCGAGCAGGCCCTTCTGCAACAGCGCTTCGACTTTGCCGAACAGCGCCTTCAGATCGAGCGTCACCATGATCTCGGTGCCTGAATCGCGGATCTGATGCTCGAGCTCCTCGGGCGAGTAGAGCGGGTTGAAATTGACGACCGTGCCGCCCGCCTTGAGGATCCCATAGTAGGCGACCAGGAAGGTCGGGGTGTTGGGGAGGAACAGGCCGACCCTGCTGCCGCGGCCCACGCCCATCAGCTGCAGGCCCCTTGCTGCCTGGTCGACGAGGATCCTGATCTCGCCATAGGTCATGGTGCGGCCGAGGAAATGGGTGCAGATGCGCTGTGGCGCCCGCTCCGCCGCCTCCTCGATCAACCGGTGGAGGGAGCGTGGTGTGAACGACAGGTCCCAGCTCACCCCCGGCGGGTAGTTGGCGCGCCAGGGCTCGCCATGGCCGTGACCCAGCGCAGGGAGAGTGGAATCGCGGCTCGTCATGGTTGACCTCAGCTGATCGTGCCCGTCGGCCGCGGCAATGCGCCTGGCCGCTTCGCTCAGGACTATATCATGGTGTGGTGAACGCGGCAGCGGCGGGGCGAGCCAGCGCCGCGCTTTGCCTGTGTGCCGGCGGCTTCTGGCTGCCATCTCTGGCGCGTTCCCAGCAAGCGAAGCTTGCCCTCTGGCGGCGTCTGCATTAGCAAGGGTCTGAATGTATGAGCGCCGCGGGGCTCGCTGGCGAGCGCTGAGGGAGACCGGCATGGAAAACGTCGCACCGAAAATCATCGAGATCCTGAAGAAGCACATGAAGAGCCCCGACAAGGAGATCGCTCTTCAGACCAAGCTCGAGGATCTCGATATCGAATCTCTCGACCTCGCGATGATCGTGTTCGACATCGAGGATTCGTTCGGCATCGAGATCCCCTACAATGCCAATGAGGAGATGGAGGACTTCAAGACCGTCGGCTCGGTCGTGGAGCGCGTTTCCGACATCGTCAGGAAGGCTGGCGCACCGGCGTGATGAGCGCACGTTCGACAGTCGTGCCGCGGATGAGGGATCATGGCTGAGAGTAGCGGCATGAAGCGTGTGGTCGTGACCGGCATGGGCGCGGTGACGCCGATCGGCCAGAGCGTCGGCGACTTCTGGGGCTCGTTGCGGGCGGGGCGTTGCGGCGTCGGCCCGATCACGACCTTCCCGACCGAGGACCTCTACATCACGATCGCGGGCGAGATCAAGGATTTCGACGCCAAGGCGCGGTTCAAGAACCTGAAGCGCGAAAAAGTGCTGCCACACGCCGATCGCTACTCGCAGTTCGCCGGTGCCGCCGCGATCGAGGCAATGACGATGGCGGGCTTCGATGGCGTGGTGCCGAACGGCAACCGCGCGGCCTCCATCATCGGCTCGGGAGCGGGCGGCCTCACCACCTTCGAAACCGCCTATCGCGACCTCTTCATCCATAAGAAGAAGGCGACCCATCCGCTTACGCTGCTGCGCATCATCGGCTCGTCGGCGTGCGCGCACGTGAGCATCGAATATGGCATCAAGGGGCCGACCTTCGGCACGGTCAGCGCCTGCTCGACGGCGGCGCATGCGATCGGGCTCACCTTCCAGATGATCCGCTCGGGTGCGATCGACCTGGGCATTGCTGGCGCTGCCGAAGCCGTGCTCGACTATGGCACCATGCGCGCCTGGCAGGCGATGCGGGTGCTTTCGCCCGATGGTTGCTTTCCCTTCTCCAAGACGCGCAACGGCACGGTGCTCGCCGAAGGCGCCGGGCTGCTGGTGCTCGAGGAGCTTGGTCATGCCAAGGCCCGCGGCGCCAGGATCCTGGCGGAGCTGAAGGGTTTCGGCATGACGTCGGACGCCAAGGACATGGTCAATCCCGACATCGAGGGGCCGAGCGAAGCCATGCGGATCGCACTCGCCGACGCGCGCCTGGCGCCTGCCGATATCGGCTACCTCAATGCCCATGGCACCGCGACCGCGATCAACGACGCCAACGAGACCCGCGCCATCAAGGCGGTCTATGGCGGGGCGGCGAAAGATCTCGCCATTTCCTCGACCAAATCCATGCACGGGCACCTGTTGGGCGCCGGCGGCGGCATCGAGGCGATCGCCTCCATCATGGCGATGCAGGAGGGGTTCGTTCCCCCGACCATCGGCCTCGCCCAGCCGGACCCCGAGTGCGACCTCGACTATGTACCCAACAAGGGGCGCGAGAAGCGCGTCACCTACGCCATGTCGAACTCCTTTGCCTTCGGCGGCCTCAACGCCGTGCTGGTGTTCGGCCCGCCGCCGGGGTGAAGTCGAGATGGCAATCACATCGAGGATGTGGGCCAATGACCGGACCGCAGTACGACGCCTTCATTTCTTATCGCCGCTCGGACGGAGCGGGTGTCGCGCGCTGGCTGAGGCGGGAGATCCAGAGCTATCGCCTGCCCCGAGCGCTGCGTGGCAAATACAACCGGAAGCTGCGCGTCTACCTCGACACAGCCTATGAGCGTGGCACCAGCGATTTCTACGAGCAGAGCATCAGGCCGGCGCTGCTCTCCTCGCGCTATCTCCTCGTGGTCGCGACGCCCGACGCCAGGCTGCGCAAGGCGGGCGCAGAGGACTGGATGGCGCGTGAGGTCGCCGACTTCTCGAACGGACCCCATGGGCGCAACGTCGTTGCTGTGAGGGGCGCGGGGGAGTTCGACGATCCGCTCCCGGCTGATCTTGCCGAACGCTTTCCCAACATCGAGATTGTCGATCTGCGGGGCGCCGGCCGTTTCTCCGCTATCAATCCAGCTCGGGCGGCACGGCTTGCAGGCGAGAAGCTGAAGCTGATTGCTCCGCTCCTCGATCTTCCCCACGAGGAGATGCCCAGGCTCAGGCAAGAGGAAGAGAAGCTGCAGCAGGCGCGGCTCGGCGCAGCGGCGGGAGCAACGCTCGGCGTGCTGACAGCTGTCTCGGCCCTGTCGGTCTTCGCACTCAACAGCCGCAACGAGGCGACGAAGGCATTGCACGACAGCATGTTCGCGGTCGGCAGCATGGTGCTGCAGTCGAAGGAGATGGAGACGGGAACGGAGCGCAGCCGCCGGTTGCAAAGCACCCTGATTGGCCAGGGTTGCGACTTGATCGACAAGTTGGCGAGCGAGTCCGGCAGAGAGGCCCAAATTGGCGAGGTCGTGACATGCCATCACGAACGCGCTTCGGTCCACGAAGCCCTAAAGGAGTATGAGGCAGCGCGCAGAGAGCTCGCGGATGCGGTTGCCGAGACCAGCGAGCGTTTCGCGCGGACAAGTCAACCAGGAGCAGGGCGGTTGTTGCTGACGGCACGCGGAGTATTGGCGGAATTTTTCGTCCGAACGGCATCGAAAAATGAGGCAGTTGGCGAATTCGAACGTCTGTTGAAGGACGTCAAGAGCCAACAGACACTCGATGACAAGCGTGAGGAGCTTGTTCGCTCCGAAGCCCAGGCGCTCGGCCGGCTCGGGGACCTCGCTGTCGAAAGGGGTGATCAGGCGTCGGGCTCAAAATTCTATGAAGCGGCCGGCGTTGCAGCTGCACGAATGCTCGATTTGCAGTTTGATTCGAAGAATGCACGCGACATCGCTTGGAAAGCAGGGCTGCATCGGCTAGCCGGCAGCGCTCACATGCATTCGGGAAACACCGCGGATGCGGCCGTGCAGTTCCATCTGGCCCTTGGGGTTGAAGCCCTCCTTCCCGCGGGTA
>JANNSW010000565.1:0-4068 GCA_031403055.1 Hyphomicrobiaceae bacterium
ACTCCTGGACCCCGGCTCGACCTTTGGTCGGCCGGGGAAGCGGGTACTTTTTGATTGTGCCAGAACACTAGCGAAACTCATGCCCGGAATCCTGACATCAGGCGTTCGATTTCCGGGGCTCCCGGCGGCGGAAAGGCACCATCGCACGCGGCTGGCAATCATTCTGGCCGCCCCTCGTTCCCCTCGAACTTCGGCATGGTGGCGTGGCCCTGGGCGGCGATGCCGTCGCGTTTGAGGACGCGAAGGACGGTCAGCCAGAGAATGCGCAGGTCGAGCGACAGGCTCAGGTTATCGACATACCAGACGTCGAAGCGGAACCGCGTCGGCCAATCGAGAGCATTGCGGCCATTGACCTGGGCCCAGCCGGTGATGCCGGGGCGCACCTCGTGACGGCGCGCCTGCTCGCGGTCGTAGCGGCCCAGATACTCGACCAGCAGCGGGCGCGGGCCGACGAGGCTCATCTCGCCCCGCAGCACGTTCCACAGCTCGGGCAGCTCATCGAGGCTGGAAGCGCGCAGGAAACGGCCGAAGGCGGTCAACCGGACCGCATCGGGCAGCAGCTCGCCGCCGGCGCCGCGCGCGTCCGTCATGGTGCGGAACTTGACCAGATGGAACGCGCGCCCGTGCAGGCCGGGACGGATCTGGCGGAAGAGCACCGGCGCACCGAGCTTCCAGCGGACGACCAGCGCCAGCCCGATCAGCACCGGCGTCAGCACGGGTGCGGCCGCCAGCACGAGGGCGAGATCGAACGCTCGCTTGCCCCAGGCGCGATAGGCCGCCGTGCCCGGCCCGGTGATCGGTCCCTCCATCATAGCCCGGCCGCCATGCCGCCATCGACCGCCAGACCCGCCCCGGTGATGAAGGCCGCGTCGTCGGACAAGAGGAACAGCGCCGCCTTCGCCACGTCCTCGACCGTACCGAAGCGCCTGAGCGGCGTCTGCTCGAGCAGCGCCTTGGCGATGCCGGGATTCTTCAGCGCGCGATCGGTCAGGGCGGTCTCGATGAAGCCCGGCGCCAGGTAGTTCACGCGGATGCCGAAATGGGCATACTCGACCGCAAGGCCGCGGGTCAGCGCCGCAACCGCGCCCTTGGTCGCGGAATAGGCGACAGCTTGGCGCGTGCCGCGCGATGCAAGGATCGAGGCGAGATTCAGGATCGAGGCTTTGCCGGATGCGCGCAGCAGCTCGAAGCAGTCGCGCGACAGGCGGACCACTCCGTCGATGTTGACGCCGCTCAGGCGCTCCCAGTCATCGTCGGTCAGGTGACGGAAGTCGGCGCGGACGTTGATGCCGGCATTGTTGACGAGGATATCGAGGCGGCGGTGGCGGGCGGCAATGCGGGCGGCCAGCGCGACGATCGCCGCGGGCACTGTCACATCGAGGCCGTGTGCCTCCGCCGAGCCGGCGAGCGCCTCGATCTCGCTGGCTGTGTCCGCGGCAGCCTCGCCGTCCACATCGCTCACATAGACATGGGCGCCTTCGGCGGCGAGCGAGGCTGCAATCGCCTTGCCGATGCCGGCGCCCGCCCCCGTCACCAGCGCGATGCGATCCTGAAAGCGCATGGCCACGATCCCCCGATGGTTGTAGCTGCGAGCTTTAGGCGTTGGCGCGGCTCCGGGCAATGCGAGCGGAGCGAGTGGGACATAGATATGCGACATCCCGGACAGCCGGTCGCGACGGAGGCGCGCCTCAAGCACGACAGGCCGATCCGGGACCTTCGATGGCGAGGCCGCACTCGGGCGCGCTGCCTACGATCCCGCCTGGCCCTGGAGCGAGCTTGGCAGCCCGGAGCGGAGTGTGTGAGGATGCAGGCGCAATACGACACTGTCGCGAGCGCTTCGAGGAGGATGACCACCATGCGCTACGATCCAGATCGGCCTGTGGTTGCGGAGGAATGGTCGCTGCTCGAGGAAGTCGAGCAAATCGAGCTGGTGGCGGAGCATCATCGTCGTGCACGCATCCGGCTTCCAAGCCCGCGCCTGCACGCGGGGCTCCATGTGACTGTGGAGAACCAGGTTCTATTGGGTGACGAGACGCCGGTCGCCGCCGCGCTCCAGCGGCTCATGGGCGAGGGCCTCGACCGCCATGACGCCATCCATGCGATTGCCTCGGTGCTCTCGGGCGTGATGCACGACGCCGTGGCGACAATGGAAGGTGGCGACATCGCGGCCTCCTATTACCGCGAGGTCGCCCAATTGAGCGCCGAAGCCTGGCGGTCGCAATTCGAATGACGGTGACGCTCCCAGCCACCGAGAGGGACGGCGATATCGGGGATGATTCCCAGCAACAGCATTCAGCGTGGTTTGGCACCCAAAACAACGAGGCGTCCCCGAATGGCGGAATATGGCGAATGGGTTCGCAAGGGCGCGGTCCTCAGCGAGGTGACGGCCCAGAAAGAATATGGGGTGACCCGCGATTTCATCGTGAAGGGGGTCGAAGCCGGCAAGCTCGAATTCCGGGAAGGAGCAGTATGGGGCAACCCTTACCTCAGAATCCTGAGAAGCCAGCTCGAGCTTTACATCGCGCAACAGTTGGGTTCTGAATATTTGGTGGAAACAAAATCCAAGACCGAATTACGTGCAATCAACAAGGAAATTGCCGATCTCAAGAAGGAACTGTCCGCACTCGAGGCACGAAAGGCAGCGCTCGGGCGCACGATCAAGACATAGCAAATGGCCCGGCGTCAGCGACATGCAGTGAATGCTGCCCAACCGGGTCCGCCGCGCCCGTCCTTTGCGCGCCCGGCAATGCAGGTGGGGTTGTCGATGCCGACAATTCAACGAAAATTCGAATCGATCTTTCGCTCCCTCTTTCGGCGTTTCTTCGCCTCGTCCTGGTAGACAGACAGCAAGCGTCAAGCAAAGCCGGCAACCGGCTGAGGGGATAGGCATGTTTCTCATCAGGACAGCATTCTGGATCGGACTGGTCGTGCTCTTGCTACCGACCGATCAGCAGCAGCAGGAGCATCTGGCTGGCTTTGCCCGGCAGAAGATCGTCTGGGCGATGACCTTTTGCGATCGCGAGCCGGTTTCCTGCGAGCGGGCCGGCGAGGTCTGGGCGCTCTTCCTCACCAAGGCCGAGTTCGGCGCCAAGCTCGCGATCGAGCTGATCCAGCACGGCACCGACGGCTCAACCGACGATGTTCGGGTCAGCTCGGCATATTCGGCGGGTTGAGCGCATCGCTGTTGCGCCCACTAGCATCGGGACCATATGAAGGGTGGCAATCCTGCCGTTCGGCCCCCTGCCCAGGCTCGCCATGACGATCGAGCAGATCACCAGCGACTTCGAGCTCCTCGACGAGTGGGAGGACAAGTACCGCTATGTGATCGAGCTGGGCCGCATGCTCGCACCCATGGACGAGAGCGATCGCACCGAGGCGAACAAGGTGCGCGGCTGCGCGAGCCAGGTCTGGCTCGCCACCAGCGTGGAGCCGGGCATCGGTGGTGAAGCACGCCTCGCCTTCACCGGCGACAGCGACGCCCATATCGTCAAGGGCCTGATCGCGATCCTGCTCTCGATCCATTCCGGCAAGACCGCTGCCGAAATCGCAGCAACCGACGCGCTGGCCGTGTTCGCGGGCCTGGGCCTCCAGGATCACCTGTCGCAGCAGCGCTCCAACGGCCTCGCCTCCATGGCCCAACGCATCAAGCGCGATGCGGCGGCGGTGCTCGGCTGAAGGTGGAATCCATCTTGCGGCCCTCATTCGCTGCCTGCCGGACGGATCCCGGCCTTGGAGCCTGTGAAACTATCGTCTGCCACCGCCGGGCCCGTTTCCCCGGACAAGCGAGCCGCAGGCAAGCGCAGATCCGGGGCCCAGCGCAAGGCTCGGCCGCAGGCCTCACAACACCCCGATCGACCGATCCAATTCATGTGCCTTCGGCAACTTTCTCCTGGGTCCCGGATCGGCATTCGACCCCGGATCAAGTCCCATACGCGCTAAAATAACCAGGCCATTTTCTGGTAGTCGCGTCGTCGTGGCGGCTCGTGGAGATGGCGTTGAAGCGCGGCATGGCATTGCCTGAGGCAGGCCAGCGTCGGCTGCGGGATGATGGCTTGGAGCAGCGTGGCG
>JANNSW010000566.1:0-2997 GCA_031403055.1 Hyphomicrobiaceae bacterium
ACCTGGTCGAGCAGGCGATCGCCGGCGTGCTCGACCAGGGGTTGCGCACGGGCGACATCGCCCAGCCCAACCGCAAGCAGGTCGGCACCGGTGAGATGGGGAACGCGATCCTGAAGGAGCTGGGGCGGCTGGCGGGGTAGCCGGGCTGCTCCGGCCGGGAGCTTGCGGTAGGACCTCAGCCAATCCGTAGCCAATCATCACCCCGTCGCCTCCGCGACCGCCTTCCTGATCTCGGCCGCGAACCGGTCGACGGTCGCCTCCTGCGTGTCCCAGCCGCACATCAACCGGCAGGTGGTCTCGCCGATATAGGTGTAGAACCGCCAGCCGGCCTCACGCAGTGTGCTCTGGGCCGCGGCCGGGATCTCGGCGAAAACGGCATTGGCCTCGGTCGGCACTTTGATGCTGACGGCCTTGCCCTTGGCGAGCTTGCCGGAGAGGCGCCGCGCCATGGCGTTGGCGTGGCCCGCGTGCCGGAGCCAGACATCGTTCTCCAGCATCGCGGCCCAGGGCGCGGTGACGAAGCGCATCTTGGAAGCGAGCTGGCCCGCCTGCTTGGCGCGCCGGTCGAAGCCCTCGGCGAGCGCCCGGTCGAAGAACACCACCGCCTCGCCGACCGGCAAGCCGTTCTTGGTCGCCCCGAACGACAGCACGTCGACGCCGACCCGCCAGGTGAGGGCCGCCGGTGTCACGCCGAGGGCGGCGACCGCATTGGCGAAGCGCGCGCCATCCATATGGACCTTGAGGCCGAGCTCCCGGGCTGCCTCCGACAGAGCCGCGATCTCCTCGGGCGTATAAAGCTGCCCGGTCTCGGACGTCTGCGTGATCGTGAGAGCGCTCGGTCGCGGCGCATGCAGATCGTCGCGATAGCGCGCGAACGGCTCTATCATCTTGGGCGTCAGCTTCTCGAAGACATCGCCCGCCGGCAGCAGCTTGGCGCCGCCCGAGAAGAACTCCGGCGCCCCGCACTCGTCGGTCATGACATGGGCAAAGGCATGGCAGATGACCGCATTGTAGGAGCGCGCCAGATGGGCAAGCGAGAGCGCATTCGCCGCCGTCCCGTTGAAGACGAAGAAGACCTCGCACTCCGTCTCGAACAGGTCGCGCATCTGGGCGCAGGCCTGCTCGGTCCAGCGATCGGCGCCATAGCCGGGCGCATGCCCGCCCTGATCGGCCTCGAGAATGGCATCGAGCGCTTCCGGGCAGATGCCGGCATTGTTGTCGGAGGCGAACTGATCGAGGGCCGGTCGCGACTGCATCTGACGATCCCCTTTTGGCGTGGCGAGGCTGACGGTCGCGCCACAGCTAAGCAGACTTTCGTTGGAAGACCAACGAATGCCTGCTTGGATTTTTTTGTTTTCGCAGAGTTTTATCGCCAAACCGGGAAGACCACTTTGGCGAACTCTGCTTAGCATGTGGACCCGATCGCGTCACATGCGGCCGCGGTCGATCGCGCCTTGTCCTGGTGCATGCCTTGGCCTATCGAATGATCATTCGATCGGGGAGGATGCGAGCATGACCGTCAACCAGGCCGACAGCCGCCGTGGCGGACGCGACGCGCGGCGCGCGGCGCGGGCGGCACCCATTCCGCAGTCCGATCGCCCGGTCTGGCCCGGGATGGAGGCCGGTCGCTACAAGCCGCTGACCGATGCCGAGGTGCTGCGCATCCATCGGGCCTCCCTCGATATCCTCGAGACCATCGGCATGGCGGATGCACCGCCATCTGGTGTCGAGTTGCTGACGGCGGTCGGGGGCATCCAGCAGCCGAACGGCCGCATCACCTTCCCGCGCGCCCTCGTCGAGGACATGATCGCCAAGGCCGGCCGCCGGTTCGTGGTCCATGGCCAGCGGCCCGAGCACGACTTGCAGCCGTGGGGCAAGCGGGTCTATTTCGGCACGGCGGGCGCGGCCGTGCACATGGTCGATGCCTACACCGGCGCCTATCGCGATTCGACCGTGCGCGATCTCTATGACATCGCGCGCGTCGTCGACACGCTCGAGCACATCCACTTCTTCCAGCGCTCGGTCGTCTGCCGCGACCTCACCGACAATGCCGAGATGGATTTCAACACCTGCTACGCCGCGGTGTCGGGCACCTCCAAGCATGTCGGCACCAGCTGGGGCGAAGCGGCGCATGTGACGACGAGCCTCGAGATGCTGCACATGTTGGCGGGCGGCGAGGACAATTGGCGCGCGCGCCCCTTCGTCAGCCAGTCGAACTGCTTCGTGGTGCCGCCCTTGAAGTTCGCCCAGGACGCCTGCCGGTGCCTGGAAGTCGCGGTTCGAGGCGGCATGCCGGTCCTGCTGGTCTCGGCCGGACAGGCTGGCGCGACGTCGCCCGCCGCGCTTGCCGGCGCACTTGCCGTCGAGATGGCCGAGTGCCTCGCCGGCCTGATCTATGTCAATGCGGTCAAACCCGGCGCACCGGCGATCTTCTGCCCGATGTGCTTCATCTCGGACCTGCGTACCGGCGCCATGTCGGGCGGCAGTCCGGAGCAGGCGCTGCTATCGGCGGCGGCGGGGCAATTCACCCAGCTCTACGACCTGACCGGGGCGACGGCGGCGGGCATGACCGACAGCAAGGTGCCCGACATGCAGGCTGGCTACGAGCGGGCCTACAACCACGCCCTCGTCGCCAATGCCGGCGTCAATATGATTTACGAGTCGGCGGGCATGATGGCGAGCCTGATGGGCTTCTCGCTCGACAGCCTCGTCATCGACAACGACATCATCGGCGCGACGCAGAGGACGATCCGCGGCATCGAGGTGTCGGAGGATGCGCTCGCGCTCGACGCCATCCGCGACATCTGCATCAACGGACCGGGCCATTTCCTCGGCTCCGAGCAGACGCTCGGGCGCATGCAGAAGGACTACCTCTATCCCGCGATGGGTGATCGCACCAGCCCCAAGGAATGGGCCGAGCGGGGCCGCTCGAGCCTGATCGACCGCGCGCATGGCAAGCTCGAGGGCATCCTCGCCAGCCACCACCCGCGCCACGTG
>JANNSW010000567.1:0-5234 GCA_031403055.1 Hyphomicrobiaceae bacterium
GAGGGGCAGGTGAGGGGTGGCTGAATGCACCGACGTCCGCCGGGATGACGGGTGTAGTCTTGGCGGGAATGCGTGGTTACACTATGCCCCTCACCGCCGCGAGAGGAGCATGCCATGGCCGTCAAGGACCCAGTCGTCATCGTCGGCGCTGCGCGCACCGCGATCGGCGGTTTTCAAGGCGCCTTCGCGAGCCTGCCGGCGCCCCAGCTCGGCGCTTGCGCCATCAGGGCAGCCGTTGCGCGTGCAGGCGTCGCGCCCGACGCGGTGAGCGAGGTGCTGATGGGCTGCGTGCTGGCTGCGGGGCAGGGCCAGGCACCCGCCCGCCAAGCCCTGATCGGCGCCGGCCTGCCCAATTCTGTGCCGGCGACCACCGTCAACAAGATGTGCGGATCGGGCATGAAGGCGGTGATGCTGGCAGCCGACGCGCTTGCGGCCCGCCCGCGCGAGGTGATCGTCGCTGGCGGCATGGAGAGCATGACCAACGCTCCCTATCTGCTCCCCAAGGCCCGCGGCGGGATGCGGCTCGGGCATGGGACCATCGAGGACCACATGTTCCGCGACGGGCTCGAGGACGCCTATGAGCGCGGCGTGCTGATGGGGCGCTTTGCCGAGGCGACGGCTCAATCCTATCAGCTCGCGCGTGGCGATCAGGACGCCTTCGCGGTCGAATCGCTCGCGCGCGCCCGCGCCGCCAACGAGAACGGCCCATTCGCCGCCGAGATCGTCGCCGTTACCGTCAAGGGCCGTAAATCCGAGGCGACCGTCACCCGCGACGAGCAGCCATTCACGGCCGATCCCGCCAAGATCCCCAGCCTGAAGCCTGCCTTCAAGGAGGGCGGCACTGTCACGGCGGCCAATTCGAGCTCGATCTCCGACGGCGCCGCCGCGCTCGTGCTGATGCGCCAGAGCGAAGCCGAGCGGCGCGGCCTGAAGCTGCTTGCCCGCATTCTGGGTCACGCAACGCATGCCCAGGAGCCAGCCTGGTTCACCACGGCCCCGGTCGGAGCGGTCAGGAAGTTGCAGCAGAGCCTCGGCTGGCGTGCCTCCGACGCCGATCTCTACGAGATCAACGAGGCGTTCGCCGTCGTCACGCTGGTCGCCATGCGCGATCTGGGGCTCCCCCACGATGTGGTCAACGTCCACGGCGGGGCCTGCGCGCTCGGCCATCCGATCGGGGCTTCGGGGGCGCGCATCATCGTGACGCTGCTGGGCGCACTCGCGGCGAAAGGCGCCACGCGCGGCATCGCCTCGCTCTGCATCGGTGGGGGCGAGGCAACCGCCATTGCGGTCGAGCGGGTTGGGTGAGGCGCAAGCGCGCATACCCGCCCTGTCCGCCGCGCCATGGCGCCCGGAGTGAAGCGGACGAGCGGAACACGGGCGCCGAAGCGCTGCGTGTGTAAGTATTGAGCAGCCCTTCGGCGCCCGTGTCGTGACGACTTGAAGGAACCGGGCCTGCTTCTTCCGTTGTCCTTTCCCTAGCGAGAGAGGACAAACCTAGCCTTCTAAGGCACCCGGACCGCAACGCGGTTGCCCGCGCCCGTCCCAGAGGGCAGACCACCGGAGCCCGCCGGGCACTGAGGTCCGTCCGTGGATCTCGCGACCCACGACCCCGCACTCCCGGCCGTCACCGTCGCCGGCCCGACGCTACGACGGTCGACGCGTCCCGCTTCCGGGCTGGCGATGGGGGAATGATACGATAGCATTCGCAGACGGGGATAAGTTGTCTTGCCGGGCGTGGTGCTCTGAGTGGCTCGAGGAAAGGCTCTGCCGCGAGCATCCTCTCTCTCGCGTGAGCAGAGCTTAGGGCGCGAGAGACAGAAAGTGGCGCGCGAGGAGAGGCCCATTGCCGGGAAGCCCGTCTTGCGAAGGGCGGCGTTCGGAGATCATGCTGACGCAGTTCCTCGATCCGGCAAACGCACTGGATCGACGTGAGGGAGTCCATGCCGCCATTGGAGCCTGACTCAAACAAGACAGCCTCCGGCAAACCCGGGGCGATTCAGTCGGTCGCTGATATACAAAAGCCGGCCTCAGCCGCTCTGCGATTGGCGACACGGAGGCCGTAGCCGACCACGTCCGCTTACTTGGTCAACGCGCGTTGCGCTGTAGAGAATTCAGCATCGGACCGCGAAGCGCCGCGTAGATCGGATGCAATTGATCTGCGCCCGGGCCTGACCAGGCACGAAAGTCGGCGCAGGTTGGCTCGCGATCGGCCTTGAACGACCCATGCCACACCGAGTCGTATGCAACGATCACGGGCCCCGGAGCATCCGCGAACTGGTCTGCCGTGATGTCTACGATAAGCGAGCCGCGCCCCAGCCAAGCGTGCGTCGTCCAGGTGTTGTCAGCGACGCTTCCGCGTTCCCCGCAGACGTATTTGAAGCCGCTGTGACCGAGGTCGGATAGAAACGCCCCCAGCAACAGTGCGCTGTCACCGCACGAACCGCGAGGGAAATTCTGCATGGAGAAAGGCAGGTGCTTGCGATTGACTACCTCGATGCAGTCTCGTAAGCGCATCGCAATGCGTCCAATTTCTGCTTCTTCATCAGTCATGGCTGCCACCCATCAACGGTAACAGCCAAGGCGGATCAGTTCCAAGTGCCGTCATCGGTGCGCCTAACGAAGCCTGCTGGCAGACGGCCGTCGGCTGCCGTCGATGAACACGATCTCCGAAACCGGCTTGCCGGCCTTGGACTGCATGTTCTTAAGCAGCAGCAGCTCCTCCGCCTTCTTGCCCATCTGGCCAACGTCGAGGACGACGTAGTAGGCACGCGTGGTTTCTTCGGCGTCCTTGTACGATTCGAGCTGCTTTGAGTAGCCGGCCACGACCTTCGAATTCGTTGACAGCTTGATCTCGGCCAGAACCCGGCCCTTGAAACCGGACGACATCTTGAAATCGACTGGACCGTTTCCCGTGTCGGCTTCCGGTGTCAGGTCGATGTCATTTGCCTTGCAGTAGGCATGGGCCACCGCGAAGAAAAGGCGCTGCGCCGCCTTCTCGGGGCGCGGGCTTCCTTTATGGTACAACTCCTCGGACAGCCGCCGCTTTTCGATCAGGAACTGGAACTGATCGATGATCTGCGCGACGACGGCCGCAACGCTGTCCGCGTCATGCTTCTTGGGGCCGTCCAGCTTGAAGGGCTGCTCGCCGGCGATCGTCTCAGCAATGCGTCGCCAGACGATCTCGCCGAGCGGGTCGCCGGCGAGGTCGTAGGCCTTCGGCTTAGCGCCGCGCAGAAGCTCCATGTAGAGGTTGAAGCTCTGCTCGCTGCTGAGCGCCCAGGCGCGAAGACCTGCCTTGTCCTTGCGACTTCTATGCTGCCAGATTTCAGCGATCTGCTTGTTGACCTGACTTCTGAGTGCTGAGTTCTTCGCGGCGGCATCCGCCACATCCGACCAGTCCGTTGCGATCGGCAGATCACGCAGAATGTCGGCCGGAACCAGGATAACGGGAGTCTCCTCCTTCAGGCACGGATTGATGGGCAGGTCTGTCTCGTAGCTGTTCCCGTTCTTGAGCGTGATCGTTACGTGCTTCAGCGGGACGCCTATGCCCTTCAGAATGCGGGTGTTGAATCTAAGCAGGTCCGGCAGGATGACGTTGGTGGCCATGTCGCTGATGCGGTCTGGGCCGATGCCGTCCTCGAACAGCCCCATGGCCACGAACAGGTCCGGATCATCGACCCCGAGTTCGACGATCTCGCGCGCCGTCTGCATCACGCCGTCTGTGGTGAAAGCCCCTGAGCCGCTGCCCGACACCGACTGACCGCCGTACCCGAGGCACGTGTGCTTCAGCTCGGGGAACTCCATCATCCGCCGCGCGGCACGCCACGGAGCGTCGTCATACTTTTTCGATCCGGCGAGCAGCTTGATGACGGTCTCGAAGTGCTTCTCGTACGTCTTGCGGCCACCCTCCGCGATCTCGGGGTGCGCGCTTATGGGTATCAGGAACGGGTCGATGAACAGCTTGGTGTCCACGTTCAACGTGGGATCGAGCAAACCATGCTTCGCCAATTTCTTGGGATCGACCTTGAAGTGCGTCGAGAAGCGAAGCGGATTGCTGATCTTGGCCATTCGACTGAACTTACTTATACTTTTTGCGCCTCTCGTCCTGACACGATTTCACAACCGACCTATCCGTAGGTTTTCCTTGGATCATTGCCGGGCGCGATGGTGTCCTTGGCTCTGATCTTTCCGTTCACGCCTTTGGTTGTAAGCTCGCCGCCGCCCTCGTTTGCCAGCATTCCACGAGCGCGCTTCTGTGCTTCTGCCTGAGTGCCATGAACCGTCGAAGGCCTTGAGGCGTCATTTCGCTCATTGGCCCATTTCCCATCATCTCGCTGGTACACCGTTCGATCTCTGTCTTTGCTCATTGTCGCCTCTCAGGTGTTGTGAGCACTCGTCGGAAGTGAGTGCCACTGCACTATCTGATTCGCACAAGCCGTGCAAATCGTCGCAGCCCGAACTCGTTTCTTACATGTGGCAACTTCCGGGTGGTCAGCGGACCCAGCAATGGTCGCACAGTGGCGAACGGCACCCGACCTGATGACGTCCCCTCCCTCTGCATGCCGGCATCGCTGCTTGCATGTTGCCAAAGCCCGCCAAGCGCCGCACCTGCTCCATTCCCTCTCCGTTGCTCGACTCTCGCGACCTGATGGGGTGCCGGCAGGGTTCCTGATCTGCACCGTGCCTGCCGCAGCCCTTCATTCTGGCCCTCTCCGCGTTGGCGGGGAGAGGGCGATCGTGCGTCGCTCGGATGCCTCCGGCGGCGCCCCCCCCCCAACCCCGCCATGGGCCGGCAGTTGCCGAAGGAGTGAGCGCGTGGGGGCAGACCCCTTGGCCCGGACGCAGAGGTCGATCGCGGCGGCGTGGCCAAGGGGTCTGACCCCACGACGCTCCTTAACGAACCATTCACCCTTCGCTTTCCCCGGGCGTTGGCGACGGCTAGGGTGAGGGCTTGGTTGCGGCGGTGGTGGCGTCATGGGTCGGTCGGGTCGGGTCATGCTTGCGGCAGCGCTGCTCGCAACGAGCACTTTTGCCGCCCGCGCCGATACGCGCCTCGTGGTGTTCGAAGCCCAGGACTGCCGGCCGTGCGCCCTCTTCCGCGGCGAGGTGCTGCCGGCCTTTTGGGGTGGCGCGCGCAAGCAGGCGCTCGCCATCACGGTCGTGGACGTGGACGCACTCGGCACCGGGGGCTTTGCGCTCGCCCACCGGCTCGACACGCTGCCGACGATCGTGCT
>JANNSW010000568.1:0-1697 GCA_031403055.1 Hyphomicrobiaceae bacterium
GCCGTGCAGTTCCATCTGGCCCTTGGGGTTGAAGCCCTCCTTCCAGCGGGTAAGTCGGACCCGGAGCTGGACCTGGAGCTTGCAAGGGTTCAAGCTGCATTTATCGATCTGGAGACGAAGCGAGGTGACGCGGTTGCGGCGGAGGTCGCACGTGCGGGTGCCTATTCGCGGCTCGAGCGGGCAACCAGCTCGGACAAGGTAACTGATCGATTGAAGGATCAGGCATTGGAGTTACTGGGCCAGATCGAAAAGCAGGCGTCAGCCAACTGAAGATGAGCTGTCAATGGGTTCGAGATTCATCACCTCGTTTCTTGTCTCATTGCTGCTGGTAATCGCGCTCGCAGGTGGAGCTGGCTATGCAATCACTGTGCTGGTCGTGCCCGAGCCGCGCGAGCGCTACCGGCTTGGCCAATTCGACTTCGAGCTTGCGCCGGGCTGGACGTGCGACCTCGACGGCACCGAGCACGTGTGCCAGGCAGCCGGCGACCGGAAGAAAGGCGCAATCGCCGTGATCGCCGTCAAGCCGCGCAATGACCAGGACACGCTCGAGGTCTACGAGGCGCACCTCAAGAACCCGCAGCAGGTGTCCTTCCAGGGAGAGGCGTGGGTGTCCGAGATGAAGTTCGTGAAACGGCGACTGATCGGCGGCCGGGAGTGGGTTACATCACTTCATGTGGGATCGGAGATAAAGAATTTCGAGACCTACTATCTCGGCACCGTTACCTCGCATTTCGGCATGCTGGTGACGATGTCGGCCCACAAGGACCGCTCCGCTGAATACGCGAAGGATTTCGAAGAGATGATGGCGACCCTCAACGTCTATCAGCGCTGATTGGTGTCTTCCTCCTCCCGTCCCGCGAGCGCCGCGTCCTCGAGCGAGATTTTCGCACGGATGACAGCGATCCAGATCGCGGTGAAGATGGCTGCAATCGCGACCTGACCGAACACGAGCGGCAGCAGGGCCGTCTCGGCGATCGTCACGACGTAGTTTGGATGGCGGACGAGGCCATAGGGTCCGCTCCGCACCACGGGAGCCCCAGGCAGCGTGATGATGCGGTGGGTCCAGTAGCGCCCGAGCGACCCGATCACCCAGTAGCGGGCGATCTGCAGGGCGAGAAAGGCGCTCGCGAGCGGCCAGATCACAGCCGCGCTGGGCGGGATCAAAAGCGCGATCGCCGCGATCCAGCCCAGATGCGCGCTGGCGACGACGGGATAGAGATCGCTCCCTTCCTCGTGCGCGCCCTCGGCCAGCAGCCGGCGCGTGTTGCGCATGGAATGGAGCTCCTCGAGGCCGCGCTGGGCGAGCACGAGGGCCGCGGCGAGTTGCGGGGGCCCGAGCCAATCGGGAAGCATCAGCCGAAATCCAGCATGGCGAACGAGACGGTGAAGCCGGGGCCGAAGGCTGTCAGCAATTGGCGTCCGCGTGGCTGGCCCGCCATGGTGCGCTCGAGCACGAACAACACCGTTGGCGAGCTCATGTTGCCGTAGTCGCCGAGCACGTCCCAGGCATGCTTGAAGGTCTCACGGGGCACGCCGAGCGCTTGCTCGGCCGATTCCAACACCTTGCGCCCGCCCGGGTGCAGCACGATGCCGTCCAGGTCGGCGAGCCCGAGGCCTTCGCGGGCGAGGAACCCTTCGAGTGCCGGCCGCAACTTGTCGCGGGCAAAACGCGGGATCTCCGGGCTGATCACCACGCC